>JAVBSZ010000168.1:0-6503 GCA_031556415.1 Opitutales bacterium
GAAGGAGCCTTTCACCTTCCCCATTTCCGATGCGGGCTTTTCGCCCTTGCCCGTGGGGGAACTCTTTGTGCCGTAGCCGACGAGCCAGCGGTTGTCGGTCATAACGATTTTTCCGTTCACGTTTTCAACGCCGAGCTGACAGTCTGCGGAGTTCAGATAGCCGAGGCCGGATACGCCGCTTCCGTTTGAAAATAGCGCGACGCCGTCGCAGGCGCGGCTGCCTATGAAGCGGAAGTCGTCCCTGTGCAGGGCCCATGTTCCCGCGTCATTGAGCGCGGTCTTTCCGGGCGTGGAAGAGAAGGGGCCTTTGCCGACCCATCGGAAGGTGTCCAGGTTTTCAGCCAGCGCGAAACCGAGGCCGAATTCCAAAAAGGCGTCCGTGCAGTTGACCGCTTCAAGCTCATAGCTGATTTCAAGGAGGGCTTTTGCGGAGAACTTATAATGCACGGTTCCTTCGACATATTCCCCCTGCTTGTCCTTCCTGTCCCAGCGGTATTTGACTTCGACTGAAACGCCGTTCTCCGTCTTTTCCGCCTTGCTCTCAAGCACGCGCGGTTCGAGTAGGTAGGGGTTCCAGAAGAAGGGGGCCTTGCGGCGTTCCGTCTGGTAGGACATATTGATGGAAGGCTTGCGGCCCACGCGCAGAATCGGAAAACCGTCTATGAGCGTTTTGCCGTCTGCGTCTTTGATGACCAGTTTGCCGTCGTTTATTCCGTTATCAAACGGATGAGCAGCTCCAGATTCTTCTTTGGAATATTCCTTCAGATAGTTCAGTTTATTTCCAATATTAACAACTATTGTCTTTTCATAGATTTGATTTCCCTGCGGAGAGAAGCAGATTATCTCGATCCAGAACGGGCCGCCGTCCTTTGGCAGTTCCTTATCCAAAGGCGCCAGCTCAAAAGACAAAATTCCCCTTTCGCGCGGCGCCATGTTGCAGAAGAGTTCTCCGCTGAGCAGAGTTCCTTCAGCATCCTTAAGGCGAAATGTGATTCTATAGCCCGCTAGCGTGGTGAAATCCATGCGGTTTTCGATGTCCAGCAATACTTTTTCTTTGCTGGATTCAAGCGCGATTTCATCATTGTGCACGACGACGGGGCTGTAGACCTTGCGCACGTACCAGTAGTCTTCCGAGGGGTAGCGGTCCGCGTAGACTACGCCATCCGCGCCCTTGTCGCCGTAATTGTTGAAGTAGGCGTTGGCGTCCTTCCAGACGCCCATTGCGGGCTCGTCATCGATTGATTCCTTCTTCGGTTTGGCCATCAGTATGCCCTGGTCGGCCCAATGCCAGACAGCGCCTCCGGCGAAGTTTTCCGTTTTCAGCATGCGCTCATACACGGCTTCAAGATGCTCGAACGCGGCACCCAATGAATGCGAGTACTCCGTGAGTATGACGGGCTTCTTTGTGAGCTTGGGAAGCAGCTCGTCAAGCAGCGCGGGCTCCGGATAGTGGAAGGCGTAGATGTCTAGGTTGTCGGAATAGCGCTCCCATTCCTTGAGGAAGTCCAGGCGCGCGGAGGGCGTCGCCGTTGGGCGCGTGGGGTCCTTCTTCTTTACGTAGATGAGCGTGTTTTCAACAAGCTGCGTGTAGGGGTTTTCGTTGCCGACGTCCCAGAATATTACGCAGGGATGGTTCTTGTCTCGCGTGAGCGTGGCCTCGGCGCGGTTGTAGAGCTCTATCTGGTAGTCCGGGTTTTCAAGGTGCTGCTCGCCGAAGCCGAAGGGCACTTCGCAGGCGACGTAGAAGCCCATCTCGTCGCAAAGTTCTAGGAAGCGCGGGTGGTGCGGATAGCTCGCCGTGCGGATGAAGTTGACGTTGGCGGCCTTTATCATTTGAAGGTCTGCAAGCATCTCGCGTTCCGTGAGCGCGCGGCCTAGCATGGGGTCAATTTCAAAGCTGTTCATGCCGCGCAAGAGCACGGCCCTGCCGTTGATTTTGAATATGCCGTCCTCAATTGTGATTTCTCGTATGCCGACTTTTTCGCGCACCTGCTGCACGACTTTTCCGTCGGGGCCGAGTATCTTGGCGGTCATCGTGTAAAGGTATGGCGTTTCGGCAGTCCAAAAGTTCGCGTTGTCTATGCTAGTTTCAAAGGCGTAGCTTTCCTTTCCGGAAACCAGGGCCTCGCTGAAGGCGCAGACGGCGCGCATGGCCTGGTCAAAAAGCGTTATCTGGATTTTCGAACCCTCTTTGATTTTTCCGAAAGACGCGATATCCGCAAAGAAGCTGAGTGCTGCTACACTGTCCCCTTCCAGTTTGCTGCGGAATACAATGTCCTTAAAATGCGTTTCCGGCACGGGGAAGATTTCGACGTCGCGAAATATGCCCGTCAGGCCCCAGTCGTCATTGGTGTCGAACTCCCAGCCCTTCGAGCGGTTTGTGACGTCCACCGCCAGCAGGTTGGGCCCTTTGTCGTTCAGAAACGGCGTGATGTCAAACTGGCAGGGGTTGAAGGAACTGTTCCATTCCCCCGAGAATTTCCCGTTCACGTAAAGCCTGTAGCCGTAGAGGACTCCGTCAAAGCGGATGAAGACGTGTTTTCCAGCCCAGTATTCCGGCACGGTGAAACTTGTGCGGTAGAGGCCGCGCCCGGGCTCGGTCTCCCAGCCGTAGCGCAGGCGGCATTTTCCTTCAAGCTCCCAATGGCCCGGCACTTTGATTTTGCCCCAATCGGTTCCCTTGAAATCCGGCTCGTAGAATTTTGCGTCGCCGTCAGGGAGCTTTTCTCCGGCTATGTACTTGAAATCCCAAGTGCCGTTGAGGGAGGCCAATTCCGTCCTTTCGCGGACGGGGTAGGCGGTCTGTTTGCGCACCTGAGCCTCCTGCGCGATAAGCTGTCCGCACAGTAATAGCGCCAAAATAATTGATAATGTTTTGCCCATGATATATAACTATTTGAATTCCGAATTATTTGAATTATGTTGAATATTTTTGTATTTTGAACGAATTTAAATATCTTTTCAATACCGAAATGCAAAAAAATAGCTTGGGCGAAGAATGCCCAGGCCGTGAGAGAGTTTTTTGTCAAAACGCTTTATGAAGGCTCACTCAAATTCCGAGGGCATGCGCTTCATAATGTGGCAGCCGAGGCCGACCGTTACGGCGGCGTAGATGAAAGTCAGAATCTGCGAATGGCCGAAAAACGACACGGCGGCGCCTATGAGCGTCACGGGCGTAATGAGGATTATGGAAAATTTGAGACAGCGCGCATAACCCATCTTGGGCGAAAACGTGCGCGACATTATGAAAACCGCCAGGCTGATTATGAAAGTATAAAGCGCGTTGGAAAGCACAACCACGAGGCATACCGACACCGCGAAACAGGCCAGCGTCGCGGTCTTGATGACGTCCGCAATTTCCAAAAGGCCGTCGCGCCCGAATTTGCCTTCAAAGCCGAAATCCTTGAGCGGGAGCGCGCCTTCCTGAATGTCTGGAATGCGGTAGAAGACTTTGTCCTTCTCGACGCTGAAAAGGGCGCCCTGCGTTTCAGCGGGCTCCAAATATTTTTCGCTGAGGACGAATGCGGTGCTTCCGTCTGCAGCCTTCACAAAAGCCGTTTCGCCGCCGCGCGTTTTCAAATTACCGTCTTTAATTTCAATTTCGCCTATTTGCGAAACCATTGAGGGCGCGTTGTCGTCGAAAATTTTGGCGATTGCGGATGCCACCTGGGCGTACGTTATGAAGAAAGCCAGCGCGGCGAGCAGGGCGAAGTAGCCAAGGAAGCGGAAGCGCCAAAGCGCGAGCGCCCTGTAATACGCCGCGGGCGACCAAAAGGAATAACCCAGCATTGAAAAAAGTTCGGATATGGCGCGCATTTCAGATTATCGTGTTGGTTTGGGGCGGCTTATTTCCGCAGTTCAAATTCGTCGTCCCTTTCCGGCGCGCTTTCGCTCCAGGCGCCGGTGATGGGCCTTTTGCCCGGCGAAAAATTCTTAGGGTCTAGGGTCACATGCGTGATGGTTTTGCGCCTGTTGGTGTAGGAAATTTCAACCCTGCCGTCCAGCCTCTGTATGACCGCGGGGTACGAGAATTCTCCCTGCGCGTCTTCAAGAACCAGCAGCGGAAACCAGCGCAGGCCGTCGTCCGAAATGGCGACGTTGAGAGGGCTGCGCTTTTTCCAGTTCGTCTGGTGGTTGTAGACTATTATGTGCCTGCCGTCCGCGAGGGTGAGGGCGTCGGTTCCGGAATTTTGGTTTGGAAGGGGGGTTGCGCAGAGCTTGCTCCAGGTCTCCCCGCCGTCCCTGCTCCAGGCCTGGTAGACGTAGCCCGCGCCGCGCGGCGTGCGCCCGAGGGCCTGCAGGGAGCCGTCCTTATGTATCAGTATTGAGGGCTGTATGCCGCCAAGCTCGCCCTCCCTGTTGAGATGGTCCACCTTGCGCCACGTCTTTGCGCCGTCGTCTGAAATCCAGAAATACACCCGCCAGTCGGCGGGCGATGGTTCGTCGCTCGTGGGGGCTATGATTCTCTCGCCGACGTACACGGGCTTGTTTTTGATGGGGCCCGCGTTGCCTTCGGGCTTAAGTGCTTCGGGTGTCGTCCACGTTTCCCCCTCGTCGTCCGAGAAACTTTGCATGCCTTGCCAGTTTTTCCAGTTGCCGCCCTGCTTGAAGAAGAGGATAATCCTGCCGCTTTTGAGCCTGAAAAGGACGGGGTTCCAGCAGGGCTCGTCTTTGCCCGAAGTCATGGCGGACCATGCTGTTTTTTTCGGATCCATCCATTTTGCGCCGTCGTATCTGCTAATCCAGATGCAGACGTCGTCCGCGCCTTCCTTCGTTCCCGCAAAATAGGCCGCGAGCAACCCTCCGCCTTCCGTTTCAATCAGCGTGGAGGCGTGGCAGGAATTGAAGAACTTTCCCCCTTCAAAAATATTTTCCTTCACGAGCATCGCCGAGGGTTGCGCTTTGGCGCAGGCGCAATGACAAATTCCCGCAATGAAAAAAGCGGAAAGCCGCAGAAACGTTTTGAAAAAGAATTTCATCATACGGTTGCAAAGATGAAGGCGCTCGCGGGCATTTCAGATTGCGGACTCCGTCTCCACAAGATTCATCACTTTGCCGAAGCTTTCGGGCAGCGGGGCTTCCGCCGAAAATTCGACGGTCTCGCCGTCGAGCTCAAAGGAGACTTTAGTGCTCTGGCAGTGCAGAAAAAGCCTGTCCAGTTTTAAAAGGCGCTTGATTTTTTTGTTCAGCCCGAATTCCCCGTAGGTGGCGTCTCCGATTATGGGCATTTTCCTGTGGCGGCACTGCACGCGCAGCTGGTGCGTGAAGCCCGTCACGGGCGAGAGCTTTATGAGGGACAGGTTCAGGTTGTTTTCGCCGGAAGATTCAAACTCGTATTTTGTTTCCGCGCGCTTGCCCGCGTGGGAGAGTTCCGCGCGCACATGTCCGCCGTACCTTACTTCCCTGATGTAGTCCCGCCAGACGCCGTTTTGGGGAAGGTTTCGCGCAAAGACTATGGCCTTGTAGATTTTTTCAACGCCCTGCCTGTTCTTGAAGGCGGCCTTCGCCGCGTTGGCGGCCCCGGCGCTGACAGAGGCGAGCATCACGCCGGATGTCGGCGAATCAAGCCTGTTGACCAGATGTATGTGGTACCTCGTCTTCCCGTCTTCGGGATCGTCAAAAGAATAGTATTCCTTTTGAAAGTTGTAGCGGGCCATGATCACGGAAGAGGATATTCCGCCCGCGTTCGGGTGCGCCTTGACGCCCGCGCGCTTGCTTATGGCGAAGAGCCCGCACTCGTGCCAGGCGATGATTTCCGCGCCGCGTGCCAGGGGAATTTTCTTAATTATGGCTTCAATGTCGCTCATCTGTAATAGAATGTTATCGTGACTGACTGCTCCTGCCCGCCGAACGTGGTGACCATCTCTTCCGTCCAAAGCCCGTAGGGGGCGGTGGTGAGGATGGACTGCTCGCAAAGGCGCGTGCCCGTAACGGTTGCGTTTGAAAATTTTGTGCGCAAACTCGTGAGCTCGCCGTTCGTGTTGATGAAGTATTCTATGACGACGCTCGTGCCGTATGTCGATGCCAAATCGTACTGCGCGCCGAGGAGGTTCCATTGGCGCGCTATGGCCTCTATCATGCGCTGCTGGTATGCGCCGAACTCGCTGAATTTGGAATCCACCGCGACGGTTCCCTGCGTGCTTGCGTGGAAGCGGTTGTCTATGAGCGGGCCGGCGTAGCCGCGCATGCTGAGCTTGGGGCGCGCTTTAGGGGCGGGGATGTCCTCTGCGGGGACAGCCTGCGCCTCGGCCGTGACGGCGGGCTTTTCGGGCTCGTTTTTTTTCGGTTCCTCCTGTTTTTTGCCCTGGGGCGCCTCCGCGTCCCCTTTCTTTGCGGGAGTTTCCTTTTGCTGCGCCGGAACGGGCGAGGGCTTGACGATTTTTATTGTGGGAGTGTCGCCTTCTTTTGAAGCCTCCAGGCCGGAGGTCTCATCTTCTTCCGTGGGCGAGTTTTCTTTTTTCTCCCCCTGGGCGTCCTCCTTTGCGGCGGGCTTTTCGGTTTCG
>JAVBSZ010000159.1:0-24160 GCA_031556415.1 Opitutales bacterium
TCACGGGTTCCTTCGTGGTGGAGAGCATATTCCAGATACCGGGCCTGGGCCGCTTCTTCATATCGAGCGCGCTGGATAACGACTATACTATGATAATGGGCTGCGTGATGTTCTACAGCGCGCTGATTATCGTATTCAACATCCTTGCGGACATCGGCATAGCGCTCTTAAACCCGCGCATAGCCAAGGAATTCGGAGGCGGCAAATGAGCGCGGGCAAGGGTGTTGCAAAGCAGTTTTTCCGCGCGGTGAAATCTGACTGGCTCACGCTCGCGTGCTTCGCCTTCGTAAGCGCGCTGTGCGTTCTGTGCTTTGCGGCGGACTTCGTGGCCCCCTTCGGCTACGAACAGCAGAACCTTGAAATGGGCCTGAGCGGGCCTAGTGCGGCGCACGTCTTCGGCACGGACATGCTGGGCAGGGACCTGTTATCGCGCATACTCTACGGCGGCAGGGTGTCTTTCGGAGTGGGCTTTCTTGCGACGTGCGTTGCGGTGGCGATAGGCGCGCTCTACGGCATGGTTTCGGGGATGTCCTCAAAGCTGGTGGATTCCGCCATGATGCGCTTTATAGACATAGCCTACGCGCTGCCCTTCACGATATTTGTAATCCTCCTCATGGTGATATTCGGCCGCAGCCTGTGGCTCATATTCGTGGCGATAGGCGCGGTGGAGTGGCTCACCATGGCGCGCATAATCCGCGGCATGACGCTAGACATCAAATCCCGCCAATTTGTGGAAGCCGCCGTCTGCCTGGGGCAGACAAAGACGGGAATCATCTTCAGGCACATACTGCCGAACATCGCGCCCACAGTCAGCGTTTGCGCAACCCTCACAGTCCCCGCCGTGATGCTTTTGGAGGCGTTTTTGAGCTTCCTGGGGCTGGGCGTGCAGGCTCCGCTGCCCTCCTGGGGCGGCCTCGTCAAGGACGGCGCGGACTACATGCAGGACGCCCCGTGGATGCTCGTTTTCCCCGCGCTCTTTTTCTCACTCACGCTCTTTTCTTTAAATAGGATAGGCGAAAAATTCTCATCGGCCACCGCGCGCACAAACGCAAAATGACAGAAGGCAAAACAGGCGCGGCCGTGAAGGCGGCCATAATAGGCGGCGGCGCCTCGGGCATGTTTTGCGCTGCGAACGCGCGGCGCGCCGCGGGCGGAAAAACCTTTCAAACGCGCATCTATGAGGCGTCCAAAACGCCTCTGGCAAAAGTCCTCGCAAGCGGGGGCGGAAGGTGCAACTTCACAAACGCCTGCGAGGATTTGGAGACCTTCGTGAGCAACTACCCGCGCGGCGGCGGAAGATTGCGCAGGATATTCAGGGCCTTTTCAAGCAAGGACACTATCGCGTGGTTTTCCGAACGCGGCCTCAAGCACAAGGTTGAGGAGGACGGCAAAATCTTTCCCGTCACGGACTCTGCCGAAAGTGTGGCGGAGCTTCTTATTAAAGAGGCGCGCAAAAGCGGCGCGGAAATTTTAACCCAAAACGCGCTCGAAGATTTTTCCGTCCTCGAAGACGGAAGCTTTGAACTCACATTCGCAAACGGAAAGAAGGAGCGCGCGGACAGGCTCGTCATCGCAATCGGCGGCCTCAAGGAAGGAAAGCTATCGTCAACGCTCAAAAAGCTCGGCCACGAATTTTCCCCGCCCCTTCCCTCGCTCTTTGCATTGAAGACCGCGGATTTCGGCGCAGCGCTCTCCGGCCTTAGCGTGGAGAAAGTCCGCCTTGAAAGCGCGGACAACAAACACGTATGCGCGCGCGGCGCCCTGCTCTTCACGCGCGAGGGCCTGAGCGGCCCGGCTACCCTGCGCCTCTCCTCCTTCGGCGCGCGCGAATTCGCCAAGACATCCTACTCATTCAAAATCCTTGCGGACTTTCTGGACGGGCGCGATGCCGGCTTCCCCGCAGCCTTCTTCAACGACGCGCGCAAGGCGCACGCAAAAAAACTCCTGCGCAACTGGCGGCCCGACGGCATCCCCGAACGCCTCTGGGAATGGATGCTTGAACGGGCAAAGGCCCCGAAAGACCTCTGCTACGCGAATCTCCCGCGCCAAATCCAGCTCGATACAGAAAGGCTACTGCGCCGCTGCGAGGTTGAAATACGCGGACGCGCGCCCTCGGGAAGCGAGTTTGTCACCTGCGGCGGCCTCAAAATAGAGTCCCTCAGCCTCTCAACAATGCAGAGCCTCAAAGTGCCCAACCTCTATTTTGCGGGAGAGTTTCTCGACATCGACGCCCTGACGGGCGGCTTCAACCTACAAAACGCATGGTCCACCGGCATGATATGCGCCAGAAACATTTACATCTAATATCTGATTTCAAGCATCTTGCGCAAACCTTCATCGATTGAGAAAATATATTAAAATATTTTTATTTTTTACTTGCTTTCAACGGACGAATATATCACAGTGAAGCCATAAAAATTTCCTCCCCCCATCATATATAATAAGAACGGTCTTAGAGCTTAGCTTTAAGACCGTTCCCTTTTTGTTTTGGCGAATGCTTTGGGCGGATAGCGGCGTTGCTGCGGACGACTCGCGACCAGTCATGTACTCAAGTACACTCCTGCCCGCTCGCATCCTTGCGCCTTGCTCTCCATCCCAAATCATTGCGCCAAAATGGTACTTGGGGGGTGCGCTACCAACGCCTGCTCCCGCACCCAAATCCCGGCCGCCAAAAAGCACGAACTCCTGGGGTTTAGTTTTTAGCGTTTTTCCGAAAGCATGGGTAGCTCGCAGAAAGCGGGGAGGATGCGCTTCGCGGAGAATTTGCATTCGCGAATTTCTCCGCAAAGTCTCCCCACGCGATGCTGTTCTGTTTAAGGAGACGAGCGCAGCGAGTGAAGGGGTGCTGTACGAATGTACTGCCCCCCGACGCAAACGAACATGGAGCGCAAGGGCGAAAAGGCTTTGATGCAAAGTTGGCGTCAGCCCTGATTCTCTTGGTTGTTCTTTCCGCCTTTTCGCCCGTTCCTCCACGCTTTCCTTGACTATATGGGGAAATTTTCCTTTATTTTCCAAAGATGAATTTTGATGTCGAAAAAATCAGGAGGGATTTCCCCATACTCTCGCGCAGCGTCAACGGAGGCAAGAGGCTCGTCTATCTGGACAACGCCGCTACGGCGCAGAAGCCGAAGTGCGTGGTTGACGCCATATCAAACTTCTACCTGAACGAGAACGCCAACATACACCGCAGCGCGCACTACCTAAGCCAGCTCGCCACAAAAAAATACGAGGGCGCGCGCGAAGCCGTTGCAAAATTTTTGAACGCCCCCGAAAGTTTCGTCGGCATATTCACTTCCGGCGCCACGGATTCCCTCAACCTCATAGCCCAGAGCTGGTGCGGCGAGAACCTCCGCGGGGGCGACGAAATCCTCCTCACGCAGATGGAGCACCACGCCAACATCGTGCCCTGGCAGATGGCGGCGCGGAAGGCCGGCGCAAAAGTCGTCGTGGCGGACATCACGCCCGACGGCGCGCTCGACATGGACTCTTTCCGTTCGCTCCTAAGCGAACGCACAAGGATTGTCTCCATCGCGCAGGCTTCAAACGTGCTTGGCACAATCAATCCGCTCGAAGAAATCTGCCAGCTCGTCCGCGCAAAAACGCGCGCGATAGTAAGCGTGGACGCCGCGCAAAGTTCCCCGCACTACCTTGCCGACCTCGCCAAAATTGATTGTGACTTCCTTTCGCTATCCGCCCACAAATGCTACGGCCCCACGGGCATAGGCATGCTCTTCGGCAGGCGCGAAATTCTCGACAAAATGCCCCCCTACCAGGGCGGCGGAGACATGATAGACTCCGTATCCTGGGGCTGCACTACTTTCAGGAATTCGCCGGAACGCTTTGAGGCGGGCACCCCGCACATAGCGGGCGCGGTAGGCTTTGCCGCCGCCGTCGAATACATGATGAGTCTTGATAAAGACGCCGTGCGCGCGCATGAAGACGCGCTGCTAAAACGCGCCACGGAGCGCCTTGAAAAAATCGGCGGCCTTAAAATTTACGGCGACACCAAAAGCAAACTCGCCATAACGGCATTTTCCTGCGAGGGCGCGCACCCCAACGACATTTCCATACTCCTCGACGCCGCGGGAATAGCCGTGCGCACGGGCCACCACTGCGCGGAACCGCTCCATAAGACCTTAGGCGTGGACACCACCTGCCGCGCCTCCTTCGCGTTCTACAACACGCTAGAAGAGGCCGACATCTTCGCCGACGCCCTCGAAAGGGCGCTGAAGACACTGCGCTAGCGCGGAATCTTTTCAGTCGCGCTTCCGCAGTCCGAACAGGAGTCGCGCTCCGTTTCAAATTCGTTCAGGCAGCGCGGGCAGCAGCTTTTGCTGGTCGGCTGGAATTTTTTTTGCCCGAAGATTTCCTCCTTCAGCACGCCGCGCGGGTCTGAACCGAGCGAAGCCTTCAAAAATGAGGAAAGCCTGCCGTTGAAGTAGGCCGCGCATTCCCGAGCGTCCGCAGAGGCGTCATGCGGAAAGAGGGGGTGCTCCAAATCCCTGAAAAAGAATTTCAGATACCTTGCGGCCGCGCCTTCCGAGAGTGTCACCGCCGCAAGCGCCGCCGGATGGAAGCCCCTCAGCGCCCCCGAATAAACCGCGCCGCAATGCGCGCTCACGAAGGGGAACATGAAAAGGGACTTTGCAAAAAAGCCGAGCGCTCCCGCGCGTTGGACCCTGAAACGCTCGCGCCCCAAAAGGCATACGCAGGCGAGGGAAAGCATGGAGCATGAAAGCAGCAGACAGAGGAACACAATTATTGTGGGCGCAAAAAAATACGCGGCGGGCGCAACAATGAAGACGGCGCAGAACTGGACGAATGAAAGCGCGCGCAGATAGTTCACGCGCGGGCGCAACCTTTTGAGCTCCGCGCGCAGGGCCTTCAAATTCGTCCGCCCTTTGAGGTAGGAATCTATCTCATTCTCACGCGCGCAAGAACCGAGCGGTATCAGTTTTTCTATGAGGCGCGCGTACGCCTCGGCCTGGACGGAATCCGCGCACACGGCAAAATCCTCCCCGTTGAGGCGCAGGATGTTTTCGCGGAAATCCGCGCCCTTCACCGCGGAAAATGGAACGAATGACGAGCCCTCCCAGAGCCCTATGCGCAGCGGATAGTTTAGAAAGGAAGCGTTCGCAAGCCCCTCGGGGGAGATTGAAAGCGTGTCTCCAAAGGCGGAAAAGGTCTGCGAAAAGAAACAGGGCTCCTGGAAGGCGAGCCCGCCGTTCTTTCTGAGCGCGAGGCTGCCGCGCGTTATGAAGCGGGAGAAAAACCCGCCGCAAAAGCGCACTTCAAAATTGCCGACGAACGCAAGGCATTCCGTGAACAGGATCGCCAGAAGTATGAGGTAGAATGCCCCCTCGTTGCCCAAGCCGCTACCGCCTTCCCGTCAGTTTTTTGAAATACTTTTTGGCGAACGCTCCCACGGCTATCACGCCGGCGACTATCAGCTTCCAGAATTTTTGGAGTATTCCAACCTTGGCCGCAAGCGCGGCGCCCCCGCCCAGAACCAGCGCGGCAAGGCCGTATTCGGCAACCTTGTCTCCGGCCACAAACTCGTCATAGCGGCCGCCTTTGACGTAGGCGAAGTCCGCAAGCAACCTGCGGTTTTCAGCCACGGCGGCGCTCTGGCCCGGATCCAGAACCAAAGTGCAGAGCATGACGCCGCGCCTGCCCAGGATTTTTGTGCAGAAATTCACTGTTTCTTCGGGATAATTTTCAACCTTGAACGCCGTGCCGTATTCGAGGTTGTTGGTATCGGCATTGTAGCTGGGCTTTACGAACCAGCGCTGCAGGTACATCCTGTTCCAGCCGCGTTCCGCGCGCCCCTCGTTGGAAACCTTCTCGTTTTCCAGCATGGCCTTGTACAGGGCGTCGGGGTCTATCTCTTCATTGTCCTTGACGTAGCCTATCTCGTCCCACTCGAACAGTATGAACCATCCCTGCTCCTTGCTCATGACGAGGCCCAGCTGGTTTGGATGCGGCTCGTTCTGCATGGCCTCCATCAGCTTCTGGGTGTCCTTCGCTCCGGCGAACACGAAGCCCGCGGGAACTTTTATTTCCGCTATGTTTCCGATTTTAGACGTGCAGGGCCCCTGCTCCCAGGGTATGCTCTGCATGAGTTTTGCGAATTCGGAATCCTCCTGCTGGGCGGCAAGGGGAAGAACGGCGCACAGCGCCAAAAAAAGAACGGAGTATAATTTCTTCATAATTCCATGCTGCAAAAACGGCAGTTTTCATCAAGTTTATAATGGGCTGCGGTTGAAAAATTTGCGCGCATGGCGGCGGCAATCCGCTTCCGCATCCAGCGGCGTTCTGCCTATAAGGTGCGAAGCGAAGTGCTCGGCGAAGTATGGCGAGAGCGCGAAGCCTTTTGAGCCGAAGCCGTTGAAGACGTGCGCGTTTTCAAATTCGGGATGCGCGCCCAAGAAGGGGCGCGTTGTGAGCGTGCAGGGGCGCACACCCGCCGCGCGGGTGAGCGTTTCTACATCCGCGCGCGCGCCTATCACTTTCGGAAGGCATGAGAGAAGCTCCGCTTCGGCGGCGCGCGTGGGGATATTGTCAAAATTCTCCCTGTCCCAAGTTGAGCCGATGCGGATTTCCTCATCGGAAAACTTCATCACCCACTTTTCGCGGTGCATGATGTGTTCGGGAGTTTCGCCGGAAACCTTAAGCGCGAGTATCTCCCCCTTTGCGGGGCGCAGAGGAAGCCATTTGAAATAGGGGTTCTCCAGCATGCGCCAGCCCTCGCAGAAGATGATGGCGGAAGCGAAAACATCGCCGTATATCACACCTTCAGTGGGGTTCTCCGAAATTTTAAGGCGGGAGAAATCGAACTTCTCTTCGCGCAGTATGCCGAGAGTTTTAAAGTGTTCCGTGAAGGCGGCCATGGCCGCGGGCGGCTCAACCCATGCGGCGGAATTTATGAAGAAGCTCCCGAAATTGTCATTGAGGCCGCATTCCTTCCAAGCGCCAGCCTCCATCTTTTCGCCGAGGAATTCAGCATAGCCGCTTTCCCCTTTGCGCTTCTGCCAGAGCTCCGCCTCTTCAGTGGATTTGCAGAGCTGCAGGATTTTCCTTTCGCGGAAAAACTTTCTGCCGAGCTTTTTTTCAAGCTCAAGATAGCGGTTTTTCGCAAATGGAAGAGCGACGTCGCTGCGCCAGCTTTTTACGAGGCGCTTGCCCGTAATTGGGTTTAAAACGCCCGCAGCCACAAGGCAGGCGGCCGACGCGTGCGCGTCGTCGATTATCAGAACCCTCTTCCCGCGTTCGAGCAGTTCAAGCGCGAGCATGCTCCCGGCTATGCCCTGCCCGACTATTATGAAATCAGTCGTCATCAATTAGAACAACCCGCCCTGCGTGCCGAAATTCTTTATGCCGAGGATATCCCAGGCTTTGGGAGAGAGAATGCGGCCCTGCTGCGTGCGCTGAATATATCCTTCCTGAATAAGGAAGGGTTCGTGCACTTCCTCAATGGTGTCGGCCTCCTCGTTGACGGCGACGGCGATAGTACCCAAGCCTACGGGCCCGCCGCGGTAGTTCTCCGCCATGAGGCGCAGAATGCGCTTGTCCATCTCGTCAAGGCCGTTGGAGTCTATCTCCAAAAGCTCGAGCGCGTCCGCGG
The DNA here is from genome assembly GCA_031556415.1 of Opitutales bacterium. GTDB lineage: Bacteria > Verrucomicrobiota > Verrucomicrobiia > Opitutales > Intestinicryptomonadaceae > CALXQW01. Next base: position 7,625 of record JAVBSZ010000159.1, read on the forward strand.
CGACGTTCTTTGTTATAGCCCCGTTTGCGCGCTCCAGAGCAAAGTCTCTCACAAAGCGCACGAGGTTGTTGACTATGCGCGGGGTGCCACGCGCGCGCCGCGCAATCTCTTCCGCGCCGCCCGCGTCAATTTTTACCTCAAGCAGCTCGCAGGAGCGTTTGACGATTGAGGAAAGGTCCGCCCTCGTGTAATAGTCCAAACGCGTCTGCAGCGTGAAGCGGCTGCGCAGGGGCGCGGTGAGCATGCCCGTGCGCGTCGTCGCCCCCACGAGCGTGAAGCGCGGGATGTTGAGGCGCACGCTGCGCGCGTTGGGCCCCTGGTCTATCATTATGTCTATGCGGAAGTCCTCCATCGCGCTGTACAAAAATTCCTCGACATTGCGCGGAACGCGGTGGATTTCGTCTATGAAAAGTATGTCGCCCTGCTCGAGGTTTGTGAGCAGCCCCGCCAAATCCGAAGCTTTTTCTATCACGGGGCCGGAAGTAACCTTGACGCTCACGCCCATCTCGTTGCCGAGTATGAAGGCGAGCGTCGTCTTGCCCAGCCCGGGCGGGCCGTGCAAAAGTATGTGGCTCAAAGGGTCTCCCCTGCGCTTTGCGGCGCCCAGCATGACCTGCAGGCGTTCCACGGTCTTCCCCTGCCCGCGAAAAGCGGAAAATGCCGACGGCCGCAGCGAGACGTCAACATCGTCCTCCCTGCGCTCAAGCGCGCTCTGCAAATAATCCGTGCCCTTGTCCATTTGGTTTTTAAGACTTAATATGATTGGAATATATGCAAGAAATTTCTGTCATTTTTCCAAAAGCATTTTGCAAGCGAAGGCGCATGCAATAACCGCCGTATCGGTGCGCATGACCCTATCTCCCAAGCTTACGAGTGTGAAGGAATTATCACGCAACATATCCCTGTCGGCGTTCGAGAAGCCGCGTTCGCCGCCGAGCACGACGGCGGCGCGCGCAAAAGGCGAAGCGGAAGACTTGAAGGCGCCGGCTATGCCCGACGTCGCCTCGTACAAATCCGGCGCGATTTTCAGGCAGGAGGGCGATTTGAGCTTTTCATCCTCCGCGCAGAAACCCAGAAAGTCCGCCAGAGAGGGAAACTGCAGAAATTCGGGAATGGTGGTTGAGCAGGCCTGGCTTGCGCCCGCGTAGAGGCTCTCCTCAAACTCTCCCGTCGCGTAGAGCGAGCTTTTTGCATAGCCGGCCAGCCCCTTTTCCGAAACGTAGAAGCAGACGCGCTCAACCCCAAAGCAGGCCGCCTCAAACAGTATGCGCTTTGCAATCTGCGGGCGCGCGTAGGCCACGGACAAAGTCAGCGGCAGCGGTTTTGGGTTTGGCAGCGGAGTCCAGCTTTCATCAAAGGCGTAGCCGCCGTCTTTCTTGAAAATCCGAGTTTTTCCAAGTTCGCAGTTGGCAACGCCCACAAAGATTTCATCGCCGTCCTTCGGTTTCAAAACCTCCCTGATGTGCGCGGCGCGGAAATCGTCCCCTGAAATAAAGGCGCTCTCGGCGCGCGTCTTGAATATAATGGCGTTCATGGGCGGATTTTTTTGCGAAAACAGTTGTTGATATTTTCAGGAAAGTATGCAGATTTTTACCCTTATGGACATTCAAAACTTTACCAAAGAAGACGAGGACATTTTGAGGGAAAACCTCAAGCGCTGCTCACCCGAGACCATCGAAGCCGCAGTCGCCTTCAGGAAAACCGGAGATGTGGGCAAAATAGGCGACATCATACTGGGCATAGTGGCAAGATTTGTGGAGCCCGAAAACAAGGCCAAGCTTGAAAACCCGTCTGACGACATGGTTCTGGCGCAGGAACTCGGCCTGGACTCCATCACGATGGTGGAAATCATCGTCTCCGTGGAAGACGCCCTCGGCACCACCATAGACAATAGCGAGATACAGAATCTCAGGACTTTGGGCGACATCAAGGGCTTCATCCAAAAGAAGCTTTCCGCTTAAAAACGCCCCGCTTACCCCGATATATAAACACGCTTTAAGGCGTGCCAATGGAAGATTCCAAGCAAGAAATCCAGAATTCCGTGATTGTCAGAAGGCTGACCAAGTCATACGGAACTCTCAAGGCTATTGACAATGTCTCCTTCCGCATTGGCAAGGGGGAGATACTGGGTTTTCTGGGCCCCAACGGCGCGGGCAAAAGCACGACCATGCGCATAATTGCCGGCCTCTCGCAGGCAACAAGCGGTAGCGTGCACGTCTGCGGGGTGAGTGTTGCAAGCTATCCGCATCTGGCAAAGAGTCACATAGGCTTCATGCCGGAGAACAACCCCCTACCCGAGGACGTCAGGGTGATAGAGTACCTGCGCTACCGCGCCCGCCTTAAGGACGTTGAACACAAGCTCCTCAAAAAGCGCGTGGACGAGGTCATGGAAATCTGCCAGCTGCAGCGCAAGGCCAGCAGGAAAATCATAGGCAACCTTTCAAAGGGCTTCCGCCAGCGCGTGGGCATTGCCGACGCCATCCTCGCCAAGCCCGACGTCATCATAATGGACGAGCCCACCATAGGCTTGGACCCGCACCAGATAATGGCCATACGTGAACTCATCCACTCCCTGCGCGGGAAGATGAGCGTGATAATCAGCAGCCATATACTTCCGGAAATAGAGCTGGTTTGCGACAGGGCCATCATAATAAACCAGGGCGAAGTGGTCGCAAGCGGAACACCGGACAGCCTGCGCAAGGAGTTCCTGCCCGTCAACCGCTACAAAATTTCCATCAGGGCGGGAACACCCGAACTCAAGGCGTTTTTAAAGGGCCTCGGCATGAAGCTTGAGATAGTGCGCTCCTCAAAACAGGACGCCGACGGATACTTTGAGCACATTTTGAAAAGCCCCGACAGCGAAAGGCTCGGCGCCGACATCATCCGCGAATTCTCCAAAAACGGAGACTTCGCGCTCAGGGAGATGGCCGTGCAGAAGCCGAGCCTCGAAGAGGTGTTCATGTCGGCCACGCGCCGCAGCTGGGAACAGACGCGTACGGACCCGAACCGCGCGGTCGACGCGCAAAAGGAGGGCGCAGACCATGAGAAGATTTAAGGCGCTTTTAACGCACCAGATACAGCTGATGTTCATAGCCCCGCCAACCTACGTGGCGGCCTTCCTCTTCCTCTCCTTCATGGGGCTCATGTACCTTGTGAGCGTGATGGAGATAAGCCAGAGCGCGGCGAGCCAGTCTCCCATGGAGAAATTCCTCGCGGTGTTCTGGGTGCCCGTGCTTTTCATGGTGCCGCTTCTCACGATGCGCTCGCTTGCCGAAGAGCGCCGCATGGGCACGCTCGAGGCGCTTATGAGCACGCCTGTGACGGCCTTCCAGGTCGTCCTCGCAAAATACCTTGCCTGCTACTTTTTCTACATCCTGCTCTGGGCCCTTACGCTCGTCTTCCCGCTCATCGTGGCCCTTTCAATACCCCAGGCCATGGCGGACCAGCGCATATTCTCGCCCTCGCAGACCCTCACGGGCTACGCCTTCATCTTCGCAAGCGGCGCCATGTACGTGGCAATAGGCATATTTTCAAGCTCGCTCACGCGCAGCACGCTTGTGGCGGGCATGCTGAGTTTCTGCATACTCTTTCTTGCCATAGTTGGCGCGGGGCTAATCATGAAGTTCACCCTGCCCGACACCGGCTGGCTTTCCTGGATGCAGGCCCCCGCCGAATACATGCAGACTTTCAGGCACCTTGAAGACTTCAGCGCGTCGCTTTTTGACACGCGGCCCTTCTTCCTCTATTTCAGCGGCGCGGCCATGCTGCTCGCCCTCACCTCTCTCATAACGGAGTCAAAATCATGAACCGTTTTGACGATTTCAAAGTTGCGCGCAAGGTGAAGGGCCTCAACCTGGCCGCCCAGATAATTCTGGGCCTCACTCTGTTTCTGGCGCTCAACTTCATGGCGGCGCGCCACTACGTAAAGTACGACCTTTCCGAAAACCGCAAAAATTCCCTCTCTCCGGAGAGCGCGGCCTTCGTGGAAAGGCTTAAAGACCCCGTGGAAATTTATGTCACCCTCACCAAGCGTGAGAATGACGAGAAGAGCCTTGAAACCTACAAGCTCGCCGCCAGCCTCCTGCGCCGTTATGAGTACGCCGCAAGCTCCAACAGGGACGGCAAAATCAAGCTCGTATTTGTTGACCCCCATTTTGACAGCCGCCTTGCCGAGACGCTGACAACGCGCTTCGGCAAAGACCTTGACGAGGGCGTAATAATATCCTGCAACGGCAAGACAAAGAAGCTCACGGCGCCCGACCTTTACGCTACGGACGCCGACGGCAACAAGGTGTTCAGGGGCGAACAGGCCGTAACCTCCGCCATAATAAACGTCACGAGCGACGCTCCCAAGAAGGTCTATTTCCTCAAAGGGCACGGGGAAATGTCGCCCACGGGCACGGACCAGGCGCGCGGGCTTTCGGAATTTGCCAACTACCTGACAAGCCAAAACTACACCGTCGCGCAGCTGGACCTCACCGAGGCCAAGCAGGTTCCGCAGGACGCGGGCCTCATAGTGATAGCCTCCGCACAGGCGGCCTTCCTCCCGCGCGAAATAGACGCGCTACGCAAATACCTGCTCAACGCCAGCGGGAAAATGGCCATATTCCTCGACATGGGCCCCCTGCACGGGCTTGAGGAAATCCTCTTTGAATGGGGCATTTTAAGCGATGACATGCTGGTGCTCGACACCGGTGCGGATTTTGAAACGGCGGACGGGGACCTCATAGCCCGCCACTTCCCGCAGACCCCGCACGCAATAGCCCGCTATCTTTTGGACGCGCAGTTGCCCGTGCAGTTCGGCTCCGTGCGCCCCGTGCGCGAAGACATGGGGGCGCCCATTGACGAAAACCTCAAGCTCTCCCCCATCATTTTGAGCAGCCAGACAAGCTGGGCGGAGAAGTCGTACAAAAAGGGCGGCGTGATGAAGTACGACCAGGATTACGACCTGCTCGGGCCCATCCCCCTTGCCATGGTCGCAAGCCGCAGCGGCGGCAAAGACCTCGGTCTCACTATTCCGGGCGGCCGCCTCGCCGTATTCGGGGACGACAATTTCATAGCCAACAAGTGGTTCGGCAGGCTCGGCAATTCAAAGCTCGCGCTCAACACAGTCAACTGGATGTTCGACGAGAACATAATGCTTGGCATACCGCCGCGCAGCATTGAAAAGGTGTCGCTGACTTTAAGCAACAGCGACATTTCCTCCCTGGCCCTCAAATTCACACTGCTGCCGCTCTTCGTCTTCCTGGCGGGAACGATAGTCTATTTTGTAAGGAGATGAACCAATGAGATTCAGACTCACAGCCCTGCTGATATTTTTGAACGCCGTAGTCTTCACCGCAATCTGGCTTTTGGAGAGGGACCCGACTGTGGAGGACGATGCGGACGCTAGGCTTTCAGACTTCACCGTGCTCGAAGTCATGGGCAAATCCATAGACAAGCCGCGCGTGGTCAGGCTTGAAAACAACCGCTGGCGCATCACCTCCCCCATAGAGTGGCCGGCAAATTTCTTCGCGATAAACAGGATACGCAGCCAGCTCGAATTCCTCGACAGGCAGACGAGCTTCGCGGTTTCCGAAATACAGAAGCACGGCCAGACCCTCTCGGATTACGGCTTGGACGACCCCACCTTCGTGTTCAGGTACGGCGGCGAAAGCGGAATGCACACGCTCAAAGTGGGCAAGACCGCACCCATAGGCAACCGCATCTACATGCTCGACGAAAACCTCGGCAAGATAGTCGTCGTGGACAAGGAACTCGTCGAAAGCCTGGCGGTGGACATAGAAAGACTGCGCAGCCAGGACGTTTTCGAGATTCCGAGGTTTGAAATAAACGCCATATCCATAAGGATACCGCAGGCCGACGGCGGCGCGGACCAGGGCGCGAAGTTCCGCAGGATAGGCCTTGTGCGCGAGGGCGAAAACTGGAAGTTTGAAACGCCCATAGTGGCCCCCGCAAGCGGCATGCTGGTTGAGGCGTTCATAAACTCCCTCTGCTCCATCTCCGCAAAGACCTTCATAGCCGAAAGCGGCAACACTGCGGATTTCGACATATCCGCCTTCCCCATGACCATCAGCATAAGCGGCACGAACCGCCGCCAGGTGCTGCTGCTGGGCAGCGCCGTTCCGGGTACGGACCAGATTTACGCAAAGCTTGAGGACAACCCCACGGTCTTCACGCTGGATGCGGAAACATTTAAGGACTTTAAAAACATACAGACCTCGCTGCGCGACAGGTCCTTCCTCAAGTTCAACGCGCTTGACGCCGTCGGCGTGGACGTTTCAGACGGGAACGAGCGCGTGCGCCTGCGCAACCTCAAAAGCGGGCTCTGGGAGGTGTCTTCAAAGATGCAGGAATCCGACGCGGACTCCTTCAAGCCGGAGGCCGCGGACCCAGCCATTGTGGGCGGCCTCATTACCGCCCTGCACGGCACGACGGCGCGCGCCTTCGTATCGGACGCCCCGGGAGAAAACCTCGCTCCCTACGGGCTGGACAAGCCCAAGCTAAAAATCACCGTCCACCTTTCCGACAAATCAACGCGCACGCTTTCAATAGGCAACACCTACAAGCTCGGCGGCGCAACCCTCGCCTACGCGCGGCTGGATTCCAGCCCGTCGATATACGCAATCGCAACCGGAATCCTGAACGACTACCCCGCAAACCCGCTCTTCTACAAGTCCCGCGTGCTGGACGCCATTCCGGAAAAGGGCGTGCTCAAGCAGTTCGCAATAACCGACATAGAAAGCGGCCGCGTTGTCTGCTCAATAGTCCGCGAGAACGCGCAGGACGACATAGAAAAGCTCATCGCAAAAATCACCCCCGCGCGCAGGCGCGACATGTCAAAAAAGCTTTGCGACTACGCCAAGAGATTCGTGGTGCAGAAATTCCTCAAGCAGCCCTTTGACGAAAAGGGCGTGCAGGCGGATTCCAAGCTCATCCCGTGGAAATGGAAATTTGAAGCGGTGGCGGAACTCCCGGGAACGGGAAAAACCATTGAGGAAAAAAAGACCTGGCTCCTTACAGACAGGGTCTCCGGAACGCTGCAGTACGGCGGAAGCGCCGCGCAGAACGCCGTTTTCGAACTCCCACAGTCCCTGATGGAGGCGGTGTTTGAATTCACCGCGCCGGAGCTTGAGAAGGCGATAAAGTCTCCCGCCGTCGCCGCCCCCGCACCCAAACCCGCAGAAACCCAAAACAAGTGAAGTGGAAAAAACGGGCATAGCGCCGTCTATCCTTTCCCGCGCCAAAACTTTTCTTGGGCGCGCGGCTTACGCCGTCAATATTCTGCTCTGTCTTTTTCTGGCCTTCCAGCTTTTCGCGGCCTACATGTTTTTTGTGAAGGGGTCGGCCGCCATGCCGGAGTACTTTGAAAAAAAGATAATAGCGGCCGCGGAAGAGGAAGGCTTCATCCTGAGCTTCTCAAAGATAGAGCTGTTCTTTGACGCGAGCGCGGAGGTGCGCGACGTCTCCGTAAGGTTCGCCGGAACTCCGGAGCCCTTCATCAAGGCGGGAAAAATCACGGTCGAGCTTTCTAGGCCCGCGCTGCTGGTGGGGCTTCTCAAGCTCAAGAGCGTGGAAATTTCGGAAGCCTACGCCTGCGCCAGCTATGAAAAAATTTCCGAAAGCCCCGCCGTGGAAAGCGCCTTCTTCCACATATACCGCACCTTCGGAAAATGGCACCTGCGCTTTGCGGAGCTGTACATAGACAGCTTCCACGCCACTGCGCGCGGCACGCTGGACGACGATTTTGACGTGGAGAGATTCATATCCGGCGGCGCGAAGGCGAAAAAAGATTCCGCGGAAAAGCCCAAACCCACCACGGCGGAGCTTTCAAAAAAATGGGATGAAATCTGCGCGCATATAAGCAAAGTCAGGGCCGAACTGCGCCGCTTTGACGCGCCATCGCTCTCCGTCAATTTTGAAACTGACGGGGAATATCTCAACTACCTTGCCGTGCTTTTTGCGGCGGACAATTATTCGTTCAAGAATGCCGAGAGCTCCACGGAGATTGAGAACATAAAAATAGACGCGGGAATATTTGAGCGCACAAAGACCCTCGAACGCGCAAAGGCGCGCGCCACCTTCAGAAAAATCAGGGCGAACTCGCCGCAGCTAGACGGCAAAACCTTGTCCGCCGAACGCGCCTTCGTGCGCGGGGAATTTGACGCCGCCGCCTTCGTAAGAAGCGGCCAGTCCTCAGCGCCGGTCGTGGAAAATTTCCACGCCTCCTTCGGGAAAATTTCCTACGACTTCGCCCTGCTTGAAGACCTCACCGTGAAAAAAACGCGCCTGGGCGAAAAGGATTTCATAGACGGCGCCTATGTATTCGCCCGCTACGGAAACGGCAGTCTGCGCGCGCGGCTGGGAGGCGGAACCGAAAAGATGTCCGTTGATTTTTCCCTCCTCGCCGACGCCGACAAAATCATGCGCCTGCCCATGCTCTCGGGCATAGAGGAGCTGAAGGAGTTTTCCTTCCCCTCTGGCGTCGAACTTGCGGGAAAAGCGGAGCTGGATTTCAAAACAAACATACATGGCGCGTGGGCAAGCCTCTACGCCACGGACTGCACCGTGATGAACATCCCCGTTGACAGCCTGCGCGCGGAAGTCTCATTCTCCGGCGCGGACAATGTCTTTGAGGCGCGCAACGCGCACATCCGCACGCGCGAGGGCTGGAACATCGCCGGAGACGTGTACCAGAACCTTGAAAACATGCGCTACATTTTCATAATCAGGGGTAATATTGCGCCAATGCGCATAAGCCATTTCATGGCGCCATGGTGGAAAAAAATATTCTCGCGCATGGAATTCAGGGGGGATTCCCCGAAGGCAGACGCCTATGTGGAGGGCGTCTGGGGCGCGCCGGAATTCATCTGGTGCACCGCGCGCGTAGACGCGTCAAAAGTCGAGAGCGGCGGCGTGGTGTTTGAAAATTTCGGCGCCAACGTGCTTGTGAACCCGCGCATAATAGCCCTGCACGGCGGAAAAATTCTGGACGGGGATAACGGCGCGGATTTCAGCCTTCAATGGCACTACGGGGAGGACGGCATCACGCGCTTCAAAACCAACACCATAGACGCAAAGCTAAAACTCACCCAGCCGCAGATACACGCCCTCGCAGGGAAGGACGTTGACGAACTTTTCAGCGTTGCGAGCTTTGCCGCCTCTCCGGAAGCGGAGTTCCACGCCCTAATGCACAATCCGTTTTACGAGAACCAGCCGCAGGACATATACAACGCGCAAGTTTCAACAAGGGGCCCCGCGCAGGTTGACAACATCATGATTGACGACGCCGTCTTTGCCGCGCGCGTGTGCGGGGGGACCGTGGAAATTGACGGACTCACGGCCGTCCTCTGCGGCGGCGGCGCGAGCGGCAGGGTTAGGCTTGACGACGTTTTCGACAGGGAGAAAACGAGTATAGCCCTTGATTTGCAGTTCCAAAAATTGGACCAGGAAAATTTCTTCCGCACCCTGGCCGCTCTCGGCAAAACGCCCGAGGAACTAGCAAAAGCGGAAGCGCAAAGGAAGGAGGCTGAAGCGAAAGGCGAACATAAAAACGGCGGCGCATTCGCGGGGCTCAAGGGCGCGCACCTAAGCGGCAAAGTTTCGCTCGGCGGTCTTCTCAAAGACACGCGCAGCCTCAAGGCCGACGGGGACGCCCTCCTCGAAAACGACGAGCTTGGCCGCCTGCACCTGCTCGGCATGCTCTCCCGCGCAATCAGCGGCATGGGCACGAACCTCGGCAGCTTTGACATCACCAAGATGCAGAGCGCCTTCACAATTTCAAACGGCGAGATAGTTTTTGACAGGGTGAACATAACGGGTCCGAAGGCGAAAATCATCGGCATGGCCCGCTATGATTTTGTGGACGACAGGCTGCGCGCGCGCCTGATGTTCTCGCCCTTCGGCTCAATGACCACGCCCGTGGTCTCGCACATCTTCACGGTCATAGACCCGCTTGTAAGCGTGTTCGAGGCCTCCATGGACGGCCCGCTGGAAAACCCCAACGTGGGGATAGCGCTCAGGCCCATGAATTTTTTCGGCTCGGAAGAAAGCATACTGCGGGACTTCGCAAAGAAGCTCTCCATCCCCTTCAACGAAACGCCCGCGTCCAATTAGTTTGCAAAACGCGCCCCTTTCATAGAAAACAGCATGATGAAAAACCGCAAAGCCCTGGAAGACTCCTTCCGCTTCGCAGCCCCAAAAAACGGACGCTGCGACGCCCTCATAATCGCCGGGGAACATTCGGGCGACGAGCAGGCGTCGAGAATGCTTTCAAAGGCTCTTGCGGCGGACAGCGCTTTTTCCGTCTGCGCCTTCGGCGGGCGGCACCTTGAGGCGGCGGGCGCGCAGCTTCTTTACGACATGACCGCCTCGTCCGTGCTCGGCCTTTTTGAAGTGCTTAAAAACTATTCTTTTTTTAAAAACCTGGCGAAAGCCATCGTTTCGTGGATTGAGACCTACAAACCCAAGGCCGTCTGCTTTGTGGACTACCCGGGCCTCAACCTGCACATTGCAAAGGAACTCAAAAAGCGCGGCATAAGTGTGAAAGGCGGTGGAAGCGTGAAGTGCCTCTTTTACATCAGCCCGCAGATATGGGCGTGGAAGGCCAAGCGCCGCTTCAAGATGGAAAAGATACTGGACTCCGTGGCGACGATTTTCCCCTTCGAGGTTGACTGCTATAAAGACACGTCGCTGCCCGCAACATTCGTTGGGCACCCCTTTCTCGATGAATCCTATAAATTGCCGCTCGAATATGACGAGTGCGGAGACATCCTACTTTTGCCAGGCAGCAGAAGTGTCGCCGTTTCAAGGATACTGCCCTGCATGCTGGGCGCGCTTGAAATTTCAAAGCAAAAGAGCGCGACTATCATTTACCCCGACGAACGCATAAAGCAGGTCATAGACTCCTGCATGAAGCTCCACCCGAACCTTGCGGACAAAATCAAACTCGTGCGCAACAGCGAGCAGGAAGTCTTCAAAGCCAGGGCGGCGCTTATGAGCTCCGGCACGATGTCATTAAACTGCGCGCTCTCGGGCATACCCGCCGCAATACTCTACAAGGCCAACGTCTTCACCTACTTTATGGTCAGGCTGATCATAAAGATAAAATATCTGGGAATCTCCAACATACTCCTCGGCGGTTCTTCCATGCCGGAATACATACAGTTTGCCGCCAAGCCCGAAACCCTCGCCAGGCGCCTTGCATACTGCCTTGAAAACCCGCAGGCAAGAAAGGACGCCAAGGACGAAGCCGACAGGCTCCGCGCCATCCTCTCATCCCCGTCTTCAATGAACGCCGGCACCTGGCTTTTGGAAAGCGTGCGCAAGCGGAGTTGACGCGCGCGCCGACAGCCCGGCGCATTCTCAAAATTTATTTGATGACTACCAGTCCGTCCCGCCCGCTGACATAATGCCTCTTTATACCGATTTCATCCATCCAGCGGCGGGTGTCAAGGGTGGTGAGCCTTGCCTCTTTGGGGTCCCACACCCAGGTGGGAGTGGGCCAGAGGCAGAATCTGAATTTGACGGATTTGTAGAATGATTCGCTGCAGCCCGCCTGTCCGTGGTGGGAAACCTGAAGGTAGTCGCAATCCAAATCCTTTTTATGGAGCGAGAGGACTTTGTCTCCGCATTCTTCGCCCGCGTCGGCTAGAAACACCACGGATTTGTACGCGTCCCATACGCGGATTATCATGCTGGAATTGTTGTAGACGTTGGCGGTGATTTCCGGGTTTGTGACGCCGAGGATTTTGAATTTGATTGTGTCTATCTCCAAAGTTCCGCCGGTCTTTTCGAAGCTTACAACCTTTGTTTCGGCGGGGTCCATGACGTCAAGGCGGGCGTAAAGCGCGCGCGTGAGGGCGTCTTTGCGGCCTATCATATTTTCGGGAAAGCGCGAATGGTACACGGCGTTAATGCGCATGCCCTGCGGGTCTTTGAGTATTTCATTTATGGCGCCAATGTGGTCGGAATGCGGGTGGGTCAAAAACCAGGCCTCAACAACGTTTCCGCGCTCGCGTATGAATTCCTTCAGATACGGCGCCTCGCTCGCATAGCCGCCGTCCATGACAATCAGACGCCCCTTGGGCGTCATAAGCACGTAGGAATTGCCGATGGTGTCCGTCTGCGAAGGCAGCTGCCAAAGCGTGAAGCTGTTCGGCTTAGGGCGATACGCGGAGGCCTTTCCCGCGAAGGCCGCGCACGCAAAGCAGCAGAGAAAGAGAAGTTGAAGCGCGCAAAGCCGCAAAAACTTTGGGAACGGCAACACTTTGCGAGACAGTAACGATGACATTATCCGGAAGGTTTAAATACGTCTTACGCATCTGTCAATGCGATTACGCCGGCCAAAAAACACTGCCGTCTTCCCAAACATGCGCCAAGTGCATTCGCCTAAAACGTAATTCCTGACGCCGGATTTGTAAACGCAATGATTTCAGATGCGGAAGCAGGCACAAAAAAATGCAGGGGTGGGAGCGTACAAATGGTACGTGACCAGTCCTGCATTTTTTTGAACGAACTTCCGCGCTGAAAGCGTTCGTTTACAAACTGGCGCCGAAGTCGGCGCGGAACTTGGCGACAAGCTTCTCCGGCCAGTCCGACACCGCGTCGAGCTTGCCGTTGAAGAAGCGTAAAATTGTGGGCTCTTCGACGAACTTGAGGCCGCCGACAAGGTCGCGGTTCTTGTAGAGCCAGTTCAAACGGTCTTCGACGTATTTGACCTGCGAGAGCGTGAACACCCTGCGGGGCATTGCGAGGCGGAGGAGTTCTACGTCGGCAAGGATGTCATTGCCCTTGTCGTCGCGCACGCTGGAAATGGTGCCGCGCTCCATGCCGCGCACGCCGCTTATCAGGTAAAATGACGCCGCAAGCGCGCCCGCGGGGTATTCGCACTGCGGAATGTGCGGGAGGAAGCCCATGGCGTCAACATGCGCGCCGAGGCCGCCCGCGGGGGTGACCATGGGCACGCCGTGCTTTGCCATCTGCGCAACGAGGTATTCGATGAAGGAGGGGCTCTGGGAAATCACGCTTTCGTCCAAAGTTTCGCGAAGGCCGACGGCGATGGCCTCAATTTCGCGCACGGAGATGCCGCCGTAGGTGAAGAAGCCTTCGAAGAGGGGGACGAGCTCCTCCATCTTCTTGATGAGGGCCTGGTTGTTGGAGCAGATGCCGCCGCCGCGCGAGGAGCTCACCTTGCGCGCGGAGAAATAGACGATGTCGGAAAGGTCGCAGAAGGCGCGCATGATTTCGGCGATGGATGAATTCCTGAATTCCGCCTCGCGCTTCTTCACAAAGTACGCGTTTTCGCCGATGAGGCTGGCGTCGAGCACGAGTATCAAACCGTTTTCCTCCGCCACCTTCTTGACCTCGCGCAGGTTGGCTATTGAGAAGGGCTGGCCGCCTATGAGGTTGGTTGAAGCCTCCATGCGGATGTACGCTACCTTGTCCGCGCCCTCCCTGGCGATTACGTCGCGCAGTTTTTTGATGTCCATGTTGCCCTTGAAGGGGTTGTCGCTCTTGATTTTGAGCGCGTCGTCATGGACCAGTTCGAAAATCTTTCCGCCGTTGACGTCTATATGCGCAAGCGTCGTCGTAAAGTGGTAGTTCATTGGAACTATCATGCCGGGCTTGACGAAGGTGCGAGAGAGGATGTTCTCGGCCGCCCTGCCCTGGTGCGCGGGAAGAAGGTACTTCTTGCCGAATACCTCCTGCACGGCTTCCTGATAGCGCACAAAGCTCTGCGAGCCCGCGTAGGCGTCATCCGCGCGCTGCATGGCGGCGCTCTGCATGTCGCTCATGGCGTTGGTGCCGGAGTCCGTAAGCATGTCCAAAAAAACGTCCTGCGTGCCGAGCAGGAAGGTGTTGAAGCCCGCCGCGCGTATGGCCTCAAGCCTGCGCTCTATCGGCACGAGGTTGAGTTTCTGCACTATCCTCACCTTGTGCATTTCGAGAGGGATGTTTTCCCCGCTGTCAAATTTTACAAACTGCGCGGCGTTGTCGGACGTTGATTTGGACATAAGCTTTAAACTGTGGTTTTGTTCGTGTAAATATCAGGGAGACGATACCGCGGCGCAAAAAACCGTCAAGCGCTATTTTGGAGATTAGCGCGTTAGCTCTTGAATTTTGGATTTTTTTAAAATACCTTGCCGAAGATGGAAAATAAGCCCCCCATATCGCTTTCCACCTGCTGGCTGCAGAAGCGCCACAAGGACGGCTACGCGATGCTTTGCGACGCCGCCGAACTCGGCTTCGAATACGTGGAGCTTGGGCATTCCACCCCGCTGGCTTGCGTGGAGGGCATTTTGAGGGCGCTTGAAGAGGGCGTTGTAAAGGTTTCCTCCCTGCACAATTTCTGCCCGCTGCCGGCCTTCGCCTTCGGGCCCTCGCCCAACCTTTATTCCCCCGCAACAAAGTCCAAGCTGGAATCTAGCCAGTGGCTGCGCCACACGCGCAACACGCTCGATTTTGCAAAGCGCACCAAGGCGCGCGCCGTCGTCTGCCACATGGGCCGCCTCATATACTTTTTCTGCGACCCCTCCGCAAGGCTCGCAAACATGATAGAAAAGGATGCTGACGCCATAGCAAAACTTCAGGAGGATAAAAAATATCTGGCGCTGAAGGACAGGTTTGTGAAGTCGGCCTCAAAAAAATCCTTGAAGGCGTACGCGCACATCGCAAAAAACCTTGAAGAAATAGGCAAAGAGTTCGAGGAGGCGGGCGTGCTAATCGGCATGGAAAACCGCGACAACCTCGGGGAGCTTCCGCTTGACTGGAACTTCGGAGAGCTCATGGAACTCTGCAAACCCTTCCCCGCCGCGAAAATCTGGCACGACATAGGGCACTCAAAAATCAAGGAGCTCTACGGAATCTGCGCGCAGGAGAAGCTGATTGAAGACACGCTGGAGCACATCTGCGGCTGGCACGTGCACGACTGCACCAACGGCGCAAAAGACCACCTCGCGCTCGGCAGGGGGGACGTGGACTTCGGGCGCATCAAAAAATATTTCGACAGAGAGAAGCACCTCTTCGTCCTTGAAATGTCCGCCTCTGTGACGCGGGAGGAAATAGTCTCCTCAAAAAAAATCCTCGAAGACCTTTTAGCATGAGCAGGGAAATTGAAATAATAAACTACGCCGAGGGCGCCGTGTCGTTTGACGCCGCAGACCTTCGCGAAATGGTTTTCGCGCTTGACGCCAACCTGCCCGCAAACATGCGCGCGCCGGAGGGCCTGCTCTCCATCGCCGTGTTTGACGACGCCCAGCTCGCGGAAATCCACCAAGATTTTTTGGGAGACCCCGCCATAACCGACGTCATAACCTTTGACGGCGACCCGCAGGAGGGCTTTGCGGGCGAAGTCTGCGTGAGCGCGGAGCGCGCGCTTGACTGCGCTGCGGAATACGGCAACACGCCGGACGCCGAGCTTCTTCTTTACGTCGCCCACGGCTACCTGCACCTTGCGGGGCTTGACGACATGACGGAGCATGACGCAAAAAAAATGCGCGAGGGCGAGGCGCTGGCGCTCAAAATAATCACGGGCAAGCTGAAGCTCCCCGTCTTCAAATTCATAACGACTATAGACTAAAACATAACGATGTTCAAGACGCTCAGAAATTCATTCATAGCCGGCATATTCATCATACTGCCGCTGACGGTCACGCTCTTCGTGATAATGTTCCTGGTGGGAAAGCTCGGCACTCCGGTGACGAACCTCATCTTCGCGCCCGTCTTCGAGGCTCTCGATATCCACATGCCGAACTCCCCGTTCGCGGCGGCCCTGCTAGACGTGATATCGACCTTCATCGTGCTCGCGGCCATAACCGCCGTGGGCTTCCTCTCGCGCTTTTTCTTCGGCAAAATTCTGATTGAAATCTCCGAACAGCTGATAAACAAAATCCCCTTCGCGCGCACGGTGTACAAGACCGTAAAGCAGATAGTTGACACCTTCTCAAAGCAGAACAGCGCGGTTTTCCAGTACGTCGTGCTCATAGAATGTCCGCGACGAGACATGTTCTCCATAGGCTTTGTGACGGGAGAGCCCAAGGGGGAAACGCAGAGCCAGCTTGCCGAAAATTACGTCAACGTATTCATCCCAACAACGCCTAACCCTACCAGCGGATTTTACGTCATGGTGCCCTCGACGGACGTGAAGAGGCTTGAAATGAGCGTTTCCGACGGCATGAAGATGCTGATTTCAGGTGGCGCGGTGGCCCCCGCGTGGAGGGATTTTCAAGGAACGGCCCAGGACGAGAAGGACTCGAAATAACCTAAAGTGCAGCAGAGAAGCTTTGAGACAACGGCCATAATTTTGGATAAGGCCTGGCGCGCCGAGGGCGACATGCTTCTGAACCTGATGTGCGCCGAGCGCGGGCTTTTTGCGTGCATAAAAAAGACGAGCAAAACCAAGGCCGCCGCCCTGCCCGACTTTTTTGACACCGTGCGAGCCGACGCCGAAATCATCGGTTTGAGCGACCTTTACGCGCTTAAGGACTTTGAAATCCTCGCGCGCAGGACGCGGATAGCGGAAAACTACAACTCCTT
>JAVBSZ010000206.1:0-4949 GCA_031556415.1 Opitutales bacterium
AAAGCTTTTCAGCGCACGGTTCGGCGGCAGCGCCTCGCCTATCGAATACGCGTCCTTCTCCGCGCCGTTTAGGAGGGGCTCGTCGTCGGAATCCGTCCAGTCAAGCAGGCAGTCGGCAAGGTTTTTTGAGTCGGCAACGGAAACGCCGAGATATTCAAAAATGCGCGCGAGCTCCTCGGAAGTCATGTTTGGAAGCGAGAGCTTCCCGCGCAAATCCGAAACCTTGACTTCGGCCTCGGAGCCGCTTGGCAGCGCCACGCGCCCGCTCTTAAGGCAGCCGCCCCAGCCCTGGTCCGCGGAATAGAGGCCTCCGTCTATCTCCCGAAATTCCTCGAGCTCCGCAATGACGGCGTAAAGCGCGTTGAGGGCGTCCTGCCGCAGGTCTTCGCGAGCGGCATAAGAGCCCCTGCTTTTGAGCTCCGCCTGCGCATAGTCCATTATGTGGACGAGCACGTAACTTAAGAGCACGAACATGCCGAGCACGACGAGGAGCACCGCAGCCCTGCGTTTTTTCATCATTGCGCGCGCCTCCCCGCGTTTGACGCTTCTGTTCCGCCGCCCTGGCCGGAGGCCGACCTTCCGCTTTGCGCGCCTATCCCCTCGGGCGAATAGACGTACGGGTCCGCATTGGTGAAAAGCGGGATGAGGCGCGTGAGTTTTTCTCCGCCCCTTTCAAAGTCTATTTTAAGGAAGGCGGGAAGCTGTTTTGAAGAGTCCTGCCCGTCGGTGATGTGGTCTTCCCATACGCGCCTGTCGTCGCTGTAAATGTAGAGGTACTGCACCTTTTTGACGTATTTTGAAACAGGGCTCTTGTACACCGTGCGTTCCTGAGAGAAGACGGAATCTTCCGGAACCACGAAGCACCAGAGCACGTTGAGCCCTTCGTCGGAAAAATCCAGCCAGCAGACTTTTTCGGGGGAGAGGCCGAGGCGCGCCGTGTAGAATGGGTGCGGCCCCTCCACGCCGTAGCATATCTGCAAATCGGTAAGCGCGGAGCCTTCGGGAGGACGGCCAAGCGACACGTTCACGGCCCCCGTGAAGCGGCTTCCAAGCAGGGTTTCCGGAGCGTCCTTTGAAAATTTTGACGAGGCTATGGACGTCGCCAGAAAGCTTTCAACGCAGTCCGCATGGGCTTCCAAGCCCTCCTCCTCCTCGAAGTGCTCCATGATTTTCACCATGTTGAAAAGCAGCGCGCACATAGACGTCATGACGAAGCCGGCAATCACAAGCGCCAGCAAAACTTCGAGCATCGTGAAGCCCTTTTTCATCTTCATTGCAGCCGCCGCTTTCATTTGAAGGCCTTTCTGAGCGCCTCAAGCTCGTCTTTCCTGTCGTCGATGAGTTCCGACCTGTCGGAAACGCTCTCGTACCAGTTGCGGCGTATGAGAAGCATCTCCCCCGCGTACTCAAAATCCTGCCCGCGCGCGCTGAATTTAAGGAGGAACAAGTCCGCGATTCCCGTGGGCTCCTCCTCCGCGCGCACGTCCACGCGCGCGCCGTTCATGTCAACAAAGTCCACGCCGCTTTTTAGGGAGTCAATGTCGTCAACCTCTACTATTTTTGACTGCACGAACTCCCGCATCGCCTCCTCTTCGGGGTTCTTCTTCATCCTTCCTATGGCCTGAACGCAGTTGAAACAGGCCTGCGTGAGCATCACGCTGCAGATTGCAAAAAGCGCAAGCGCCACTATGCACTCAAGCAGCGTGAAAGCCTTTCTGCGCGCGCCGCTCATTCCAGCGCCTCCTTTGCGAGCGTCTGGGAAAAGGGATGCAGGTAATACGTTTCCGCGCCGCCGCCCGTCTTGATTTCTATCTTCGCCGCACAAGACGCCCCGTCGGGATAGAAGCGCAGGCAGTCCACTTTCTCAAGCATGTCAAAGACGGAGAGAAAGCCCTCCACCGCCTCGGGATAGACGGGGATGAAGCTTATCTCGGGAATCTCGGAAGAGGCCGGCTTTGCCGAGGCCCCGGGCGCCTTCACCATGGAGCTTCGGAAAAGCTCCGCTCCCGTCTCAAAATCCCTTATGACGAGCTCGCCAGTCTGCACTTCGTAATAAAGCGCCGTCTGCCTGCCGCTCCCGCCCGCCTGCGTACGCGCGCGCTTGACGGCGTTTTTGAGCTGTTTGTCGAAAGGCCGCGGCCCAAGCCCGCCGAGGAAGGAAAAGCTGGTCAGAGTCATCGCGCAAATCAGCGCAATGACCGCCAATACGGCGAGAACTTCAAAAAGCGTGAATGCCCTTTTCGCCCTCAAATGCCCTCCACTTTTGGCCTACCAGTTGCCGATGTCGTCGTCGCTGGCAACGCCGTCGGGGCCGAAAGACCAAAGGTCGTAAGAATCCTTGTTGTGCACGCCCGGGCAGAGGTACTGGTATGGTTTGCCCCAGGGGTCAGACGGAACTTCGCTGCCCTTGATGTACGGCCCCTTCCACTTGCTTCCGGCGGATTCCGGCGCCCTGATGAGGGCTATGAGGCCCTCCTCAGTCGTCGGGTACCTGCCCATGGCGAGCTTGTAGGCCATCAGCGGCGCGCTGTAAGAGCCGTCAACGGTGGATTTCACCATGCTGACCTGCCCGCTCGTGAATAGCTTGTCAAAGTTCGGCACCAGGAACGCCACAAGCAGCGCTATGAGGCCTATTACGATGAGTATTTCAAAGAGGGTGAAAGCCCTCTTCGCCTTGCGGATGAATTTGCGTGTTTTCATATAAAGCTGTCTTTAGATCCATTTTGACCAAAGCTTCCGCTTCGGCAATATTAAAATTCGGGCATGCCGACCGGATTTCAGGGGGATGGAGCCGGATTGTTTACAAAACACCGCATTTTCCGAAAAGTTTCCGATTTTTCTGCATCAAGTCGTCGATATTCGTTATCGCATTAAAATATAGTAAACATATAATCATTATAATAACTATTTATAAACATATTTAAACAATATCATTGCAAAAAAATGAAAATTTAAGAATATTATTTAATGACAGTGAAGAAGAAACCCGATCCTGATGCGCCGCCCAAGAAATGGAGGCAGAAGCTCATTACGCTTTCGCCGCGCGCCCTGATGGACGCGCAGAAGCTCGCCGACGAATGGTACGGCGGCAACCTTTCCGCCTTCATAGCCTCGCGCATAGAGATAGCCACCCGCGAATGCAGGGGCGAAAGCCACGTGAAGATTCAGAATTTTGAAGGCGACGTTTCCGTCACAAATTCCGACATCAGCCAGGCTGAAACGCAGAACATCTCCCCCTCGCCGAAAAAATAGGAGCAGCCCTCAGCATATAAATTTCCACGGCCTGAAAGGGCTTAAAATGACGTATAACGTCCGCCCCGCTTCACACTTGCCAGTTGAAGCGGGGCGCCTTTTTTAACGGGCATGCGCAAGCCTTCCAAAAGATTAAACCAGCCCCGCCCGCCTGAACATAGCAGCGTAATATTCGGCCTTATTCTCCAAAGACATCGGATACGCGCGCGAAGAGGAAGGCATGCGCCACAGTTCCATTCTTCTGCCGTCGAATTCAAATTCGGAAAATCCCCCGAGCTCCGGAAGCGGCGCGCCGACGGAATCCGCGACCGTTTCCAGGGCCTTCTTCCCCGTCGCAGCTATGCGCAGGCATGACGGGATTGCTGCAAGAATTTTGTTCAGGTCTGTGCGTTCCACTATTTCCAGAAAGGCGTCCGAGGCGTCGGCGTTCGCGCGCCTGACTTTGTACGCCGCGTCAAAAAGCGCCACGCCCTTTTCGCTCAAAAACGCCCTGAGTTTTTCCTCGTTGAATTTGCGCAGAGCGCCGTCCAGAAAAAAGTTTTTGTCTTTGAAAAACACGAGGCCGAAAATGCGCCACATGTCATTTTGAAAATTGGGGTAGTAGAAACCCATGCACCAGCGCTTTCGCGGAGGCGGGAAACTGCCCAGCAAAAGGATTTTTGCGTTTTCAGGCAAAAAGGGTCCAAGCGGATGCGTCTCTGTTTTTAGTGCGCGCATTTGTCTTTTTTTTAAGGAAAATGCTGGGCTAAGTCCTTCAGCCTGTCAACCCCCTGAATTAGTACGCCCGATCGCAATTATCATAAAAAAACAGGAGAATTTTTCTTGATTCTCCGCTTCACATAGGAATATTCTAAAATAATATATGCAAGTAAAGTGGAATGAGAAAACCAGACAGAACGCCAACGGATTGCAAAAGCGCGCAAAACTGCTGAATGTGGCCGGAAAAGTGTTCGCCGAGCGCGGCTACCACGGCTCGCGCGTGCGCGATGTTTCCAACGCGGCCAAGGTCAGCCCCAGCGCCCTGATATACCACTTCGGCACAAAGAAAGAGCTGTTTTACGAAACGCTGCGCCACCATATCATGGACAATTCGCGCCTGCCGCGTTTGTTTGACGCCTTTTTGGATGCAGACCCCAAAAAGCCGCAAAGCGTCTCCGACGCCGTGTACGAAAGCGTCCGCGCCCTGCTGGAAGTCTGCCACGGCAAAAAGCGCGTTGCCAACCTCAACGGCCTGCTCATCTGCATGCTGACGGAGGCGGGGCGCGAAGCCAATTCAATCTTCCAGCGCCTTGGGCACAACTCGATGAACATCGCCTTTGAAAAAATCAAACAGGCCAACCCCGCGCTTACAGACGAAGATTTGTTCTGGTGGAGCCACATGTTCTGGGCGCGCATATTCTACCCCGTGGGCGCCAAAGACATACTTCTCTCAGCCATAGACAAGAAAGACTATTCCGAGGAATTCGTCGCAAAAATGGCCTACCGCTTTGCCCTGCAGTGCTGCCTCCCCATGGGCCTCCCCGCCCCCAGCGCAGCGGAATAAGGGCGCCCTCTTACGCCAAGCATTCAGGCTTATAATTCAGTCACTTGCAAATACGCTCTTCATATTGCATATTCTCTCATAATATGCCAATAAAAATGCGGAATGATTGTTTTCAATGGCAATGTATTTTCGCATAATTTTCAATCAAAGCATA
>JAVBSZ010000209.1:0-14613 GCA_031556415.1 Opitutales bacterium
TATACGAAATACAGGCCGCTTCCTCTTCTGGAGGTGGAGACGGCGCAGACAATAAGGGTTGCGGATTTCGGCGCAGTCCCCAATGACGGCGTCAACGACTTTGACGCCATTAAAAAGGCCTTTGCCGCCGCGCAGAAAATCGGCAAGAACGTGAAGGTGGAATTCGACGAAGGCGTCTACGACCTCAAGCATACGGATTTTAACGAGAAGGGCGGCACCTACTTCTCTTTCAGGAACGCGCAGAATATCCACATCGCGGGCGGCAACACAAAGTTCCTCGCGCATGACACCAACTACGGAATGCTTGAAACCGCGTTCTGCAAAAATTTCATCATCGAAAATTTTGAGATAGACTACGCCAAAATCCCCTGGGCGGAAGGCGTCATAGATTCCGTCGACGAGGAGAGCAACAGCTTCGTGCTCAAGCTGCGCCCCGAGTCTCCGAGGCTTGACGACCCAATGTTCGCCTACAAGGGCGTATCGCCCTGGGGCGCGCCGCTGGATGACAAAATCCCGGGCAGGTACAAGTTTGACCATTACAACTGCTGGTTTTTCGGACAGCAGAAGGACTGGGTGAAAATCGACGAGGAGCGCTACCGCCTCACTCTCACAGGCAACCGCAAGATACACGAGAATTCCGGCTCCCCGCGCTTCGACTTGGGCGACAGGTTCTTCGTTCTTGCGCGCAACGACATCGGCGTGCTTTTCGTCTCCATGAATTCGCAGGACATCACGCACAGGAACATAGTTTCCTACGCCTCGCCCACCGCGCACTACGTGGGCCACTTTTGCGAGAGGATGAACTACATAGGCTGCAAGGCGCTCATCAAAGAGGGGCGCTGGAAGGGCGGCAATGCGGACTTCATACACCTGCAGCAGAACCGCGTGGGCCCGTGGATTGAGGGCTGCCATGTGGAGGGCGTCTGCGACGACAGCATGGTGGTGTACACGCGCCCCTTCTACATATACGAGGTCTCCAAAGATTTCAAAAAAATGCTCCTGAGCCGAGCCACATACACCGAGGACGGCTGGCGCGAGCACGTCCCCGAAAAGCTGAAAGAGGGCGACGTCAAAATCGGGGACACGCTCATGTTCATGGAGAGCCGCAACGGAAGCCCGCTGGGCCGCGCAAAGATAACGGAGTTCGACAGGGAGACGGGCTGGGCCACGCTGGATGCCGCGGTGGAGGTCGAGCTTGAAGTTGCGCGCGGCAAGCCCGTGGTGCAGGTTTATAACGAGGCGTTCTCGCGCAACTTCGTGGTGAAAAACTGCACGTTCAAAAATTCTCGCCGCTACGGTTTGTATTGGAAAGCTTCAAACGGAATAATAGAGGGCAACCATTTTGAGGGCATAAGCAACTGCGCAATCAGCTTGCATAACGACGCAGACGCGCCAAACGGCCCCTATTGCAGCGACGTGGAAATCATTGGCAACACTTTCAAGGACAACGGGTTTGAGAAAAACTACTTCGGCTACTACGGCAGCGGAGTGGTGTCCGTGAAGGCGCGCAGCCTCCAGCACGGCGAGGCGCTTGCCGACGACTGCTACCGGAACATCGTAATAAAGGATAATGTGTTTGTAAATTGGAGCGAGCGCGCAATACTCGTCAAGAACACCACGGGCGGGCTCATCAGCGGAAACAAAATAGGCGAACCAATGGCGCGCGCGTCGGTAGCAAGGAAAATCGAAGTGAAGAACTCGCAGGACGTTGAAATAGACCAGTAGAATAGAATTTTATAAATCAAGGGGAACTATATGAAAAAAATCAGCATAATGGTGGGCGTCGCGCTCTGCATGGCCGCGTACGCGCAGGCGGGGAACGTGTATTCCATAGAGGCGGAGAGCCTGACCTACAAGGCCAACTGGCAGACCTCCAGCATGGACGGCGTCACCTGCCTTTTTTCCGAACTGTCAAACTTCACGCCCATGGGGCTCTTTGACGTGCCTCAGGAGGGCGAATACAACGTCTGGGCGCGCTCGAGGGACTTTGCAAAGGTCAACCCGGGCATACGCAAATACCAGGTGAGCATAAACGAAGTTCCCCTTGCAAAGCAGGCCGGCGGCCACATGAAGGAGGGCTGGGCGTGGGAGAACATCGGCAAGGTCCACCTCAAAAAGGGCGGCAATGAAATCTCCCTGAAGCGCACAGGCGTAATGCCGCGCTGCGACGCCTTCATATTTGCAGAGGACGATTCTTTCGTGCCCGACGAAAAGTGGAACGACCCCGTCAACCGCAGAAGCTCTCGCCTTCAGATGGCCAAGGTCAATCTTGACGAAAAATATTACAGTCCCTTCAACGAAGTTAAAAAACTTACGGAGCTCCCCGCCGGAAAGAAGGTCGGCATACAGAACGACGTCTGCAAAATTCTTTACGTTGAAAAGGCCGACGGCAAAAAGCGCTTCTACGAGCGCAGCGTGCAGGTGCGCGGCGCAAAGGGCGAATGGCTCACGCTCCCCGCCTGCGACGAGGAAACGCTGTTCGTTGGCTACTGCGAAAAAGACCCCGTTTATACGGACCACGGCTACTTCTCCCGCTGGGAGATGAAGAGCGATGGCATAATGGAAATGAGCTTTGCAGACCGCAAGTTCGAGCTGGATTTGCCCGCCGAGTATCCGTACGCGCCGCAGGAGATAGACATAGGCCGTCCCGAAAAGGTTGAGCGCACCGCCGACGGCAAGCTGAAGCTTTCATTCTCGAACGGGGTCATCGCCGTAATGAGCCTGCCCTTTGCAAACGCCTCGCACGTAAAGGTTGAGGCCGAATACGCCGTCAAGAAGGACGGCTATTACACGCTGGGCATGACTACCTTCACCTCTTTTGAAAAGGACAGGGTTGCCGCCACGCAGATGCCCCCGCTTTTCCAGCTGCGCAACACCATGCAGTACCCCAAGATGCTCGGCAACCGCTTCACGTCGCAGGGCGTGGCCCTCGTCCAGATTAACGACGAAAGCCAGACGCCCTTCGTCTACGGCGTGGCCGCGGACCCTGACAAACTCCCGCGCGAGGAATGGAGCAAGCTTGGCAACTCCCTCTACGGTTTCTCCCTCGCGTCCCCGCAGAACAAAGTGCAGACGGCCGTATTCCAGCCCATACTCGGCGCGCGCGAATCTCTGCGCAAGGAGGGCGACGTCATCAAGTCTTCCTGGTACGTCATCGGCATGCAGGGCCGCTGGATGGACGCGCTCGAGAGCACTAACAACACCATATTCCCCGCGGGCAAAATTTTCCGCGAGGCTTATGACACGTCGTTTTCGGACGCCGCCGCGAACATCGCAAAATATCTGAAGGACGAGAACCACAGCGGCTGGAGCCCGCAGCTCAAGGGCAGGTGGAACATCGAGGACCGCGACCTTGTGACGAACGCCACGCCGCTGGCGGAGCTTTCCGTGGCCATGCTCACCGACGACGAGGAGTACTACAAAAACATTTCCCTCGGGGTGATAGAATACACGCTCACGCGCCTGAGCTCGCACTTTTCGGACCGCACGGAGCCGAGTCCGTATTCAGGAACCCCCTACGCCATGTCCGTTCCCTCGCGCATGTGGAAGGCTGACTATTACGCGGGCCTAAACAGGCTCATGGGCAACACCAACCCGTGGCTTGACGAAATCGTGAAAAATGCGAGCACCGCCAACCTCTATTCCAACATGCCGGAATGGGTGAGCCTCTTCGGCATCTGGATAGCGAGCCCGTCCGACGAGCTCCTCGAAAGGGTGAAGGCTTCCTGCGACAACTGGCTCGTGCGCGTCTTCCTGCAGAGCACGCTTGAGGAGGGCAACTACAACAACTTCGCCAACGTCGATTTCTACCCCTACTGGTGGTATCTGCCGGACCTTTACGAGGCCACGAAAGACCCCAAGTACCTTGACTACGCGCAGCGCGGCGCCTTCCATAGCATGGCCGCGCTCTGGGCCTACCCTTCGCCCGTCGAGGGCGAGATGACAATCAACAAGCAGAACGTCGTGCGCGGCATAGGCCACATCTGGTGGAAAGGCCCCGTGCAGGTGCGCATAGGCTGGCACGAGCAGGAGGCCGCAAAGAAATTCGTCCCCAAAAACATTCTCGACACTCTTTTTGAGCACCAGGTGCACGACGCCGGCTTCATCGTTCCGGAAAAGAAGGTGGACGGCCTCAAGGTGTCGCGCATAGGCCTGGGCATAGAGCAGCCCAGCACTTTCAAGTGCGGCGGCAACGAGAACGACTGGAACATCCTCATGCCCTCGTGGTCTGCGGAGATGCTGCGCGTCTACAAGCATACGGGGCGCGACATCCTCATGAAGTACTCGCGCCACGCAATCATAGGGCGCTACGCGAACTTCCTCGGCTACTACGTGTGCGACTTTACCGACATCTTCCACGACGAGATGTACCCGTACTCCGGCCCTGACATCACGAGCTTCTACTACCACCACGCTCCCTGCCACTTTGCGCAGACTTACGACTATCTCATGGCGCAGTTTGAAATAGCCACCAAGGGCGGAATCAAATTCCCCTACGTGCGCCAGCAGGGCTACGTGTGGTTTACGGACCGCATCTTCGGCCTGCCGGGAGAAATCTACGGAGAGAAGAACTGCCGCCCCATTATCGACAAGGAGGCCGTGCGCCCCGCAAGCCCGAAAGTCAGCGTGCTGACCGCGCGCAGCGAGGACAACATCATAGCCCTGCTTCTTAACGACAGCGCAAAGAGCCTTGAAACCGAAATCGAATTCGGCCTGCAGAGCAAACTCATGCGCGGCGCAAAGCACGGCCAGAAGGCGCGCCTCTTCAACGCCGACGGCAAGGAAACGGGCGCGCTCGAAATCATGGGGCGGAAGAAGGTGTCCATACCCGCGCAGAGCGTGGTGATGATAAAAATCCCCGCCGAGCGCAAGACGGTCATGACGGTGTCCCCGTCGATTTCGCAGGGAGGGCACCTCTCAAAAATCGACGCGTCGGAAACCTTCAAAGACCTGCACCTATTCCGCATACGCGGCCCCTTCGGCAAGGACAGCCTCTACGCCGCCTTCACCGGCGGCGTGGCCAAAGACGCGGAGATGACCGTGAAGATGACCAAGCCCTATGCGGAAACTTTCACGTGCGGGAAGTTCCCCTTTGAAGTTTCCGTATACCCGCTGCCTACCGATGCCGACATCGAAGTCAGCGTGTCCGTGCAGGAGAAGGGCAAACCCGCCGAAAACATGGGAAGCTTCACTTTGAAGAAATAGTTTGCTCTCAAAAAGCGCGCATACAAAAAATCCTCCAAGCTTTACTTGGAGGATTTTTTTGCGTTCGTTTATTATATCTTAAAATTCAAAGCCGATTTGCGCGGAAATCACGTGTATGTGCGAATAGTAGTGGCCCGTCGCCGTTGACGCCTCAACCCTGTTGATGGCCTGGCTGCCCGTCACCATTATGAAGGTGTAGGCGAGGTCGAAGGAGACATCTCCCATCTTGTAGCCGAGGCCGGTTGAGAACCATATCCTGTCGCTGCAGGGTATCCTCACCGTCCTGTATTCGGCGGACTGCACGGGGCTTTCGTCATACGCCACGCCCGCCCTGAGCGTCAGGTCTTCTATAAAGTCCGGATAGTAGTGCGCGCCTATAGAAACGCGCGAGGTGTCCTTCCAGTCCTCCTTCACGGCGGGGAAGCCTGAAACCGCGAGCTCCTCAAAGGTCGACCACCTGATGTAGGAGTAGTCCGCCATGAGCGCGAATTCGTGGAAGTCTCCCGGCAGGCGCTGGTAGACGCCGAAGGTGAAAGTGTCGGGCATGGTGACATCCGCAGTTATGCGGCGCATCTTGTTGCCGTTGAGATAGGCGTTGCCGGAAAGCGTGTGGTCAACGGCGCTGCGCCAGCTGAAAGCGAAGCGGCCCTCGTCGGCGTATTTCACGGTGAAGCCTATGTTGCCGCCGACGCTGAAACTGTCGCCCTTCATCTTGAGCGTCATGCCCGGGCCTACCGCCTGCGAGAGGCTGCAGTAGGCGTACTGCGCGCTGAGGCCGCCGCTGATTGAAAACCAGTCCGTGATTTTCCAGACTATGCTCGGGTTAAGGTCAAGCGTCATAAGGAAGCTGCGCGTGCCCTGGTCGGCATAGCGCCAGTCGTCCGCGTATTGCGATTCCAGACCGAAGGGCGCGGTAGAGGAGAGCGTGACGTAGAGAGAGTCGTTAAATTTGTACGCGCCGAAAAAATTCGGAACGTACGCGTTCTGCGCGCAGCTCGCCTGGTAGCCGTCCTGCGCGTCTACGAAGGTCAGGGTGGGGATGATGGCCGATATGGCCGCGTTGAAAAGTATGCGTCCGTCCTCCATTTCTCGGAAGGCTATTGCGGACGGGTTCACGAAGGCCGCGCTTGCGTCGTCATTCGCGTTGGCCACCGCGCCCGCCATGGCCGTCCCCATGTTCGAGGCCCCCTGCTCCTGCACCTGGAAGCCCGCTCCGTTTGAGATTTGCGCGGACGCCAGAAGCGCCGCCGATGTCAGAATGATTCTTGTGGAATGTTTCATAAGAGTCTCTTTTTTTTGAATTATCGTTCAATAGATTTGAATGATTGTTCAATGTCAATAAAAAATTTGAACTTATGTTCAATCGCGTCTAGGGCCGCCTGTAAAAGGCCGAAACCGCGGCGACCGCCCGCCGCTGTGGGACTTTTTCGCAGAAAATAATTGCCAAGCGGGAGCCTCCCGCCAATATGACGGCAAAAATAATCAGTGAACGATACCAGAGACAAAATTTTGGAAGCCACCTTCCTTCTTATGGTTAAGAAGGGCTACGACGGCGTGAGCGTAAGCGAGATACAGAAGGAGCTGGGCATAGCGCGCGGGCTTCTGTACTTCTACTTCAAGAACAAGAGCGATCTCATTTTCGCCGCCTGCAAGCGCTACTTTTTCGACGGCTATCTGACGGACATAGACCTTGACGCCATAACGCTCAAGGACTTCATCCGCCACATCCACAGGGTTGAGGACATGCTGCTGCTTTGCGGGAAAAACAAGATAGACATACTCAAGTACAACAGCGTCTACTCCGTTGTCATCCTGCGGGAGCCCAAGTTTTTAAAGTACGCGCAAGACGAGTTCGTCAAGGCCGTGAAGGTCATACGCAACGCAAAAAAGCGCGGGGAGATTAAGGACCTTCCGGAAAACTTCGTCGGCGGCACCATACTTGCGATACTCGGCCGCACAACCTACATAACCAAGACGCCGTCAGACGAATACGTCAGGCGCAGGATTACGGAGGACATCGATACGTTCTACAATCTCATCAAACGCTGACGAACGCTTTGGGCGAATAGCGGCGTTGCTTCAAAAATTCCACACAGGTCCTGTAATAATTTGTACACTCTCTGCGTGGAATTTTTTTGCGCCTTGCTCTTCATCCCAAATCATTGCGTCAGCGCGGCGGATAAATATGCGATTTTATATGCCTGCCACAGCATCAAAACCATAGAGTCAAAGCGGGGAAGTTATTTGTTCTCTTTCGCGCGCCTCTCTTTTTCGGCATTCGCGTAGGTTTCGCAGTCTGCGAGGATTTTTTTGTGGTGGGCCAGGCGCTCCTCGCTTTTGTCGGCGGGGTCGAATTCTCCTGAGTAGATTTTGCAAAGCGTGCCGGAGAATGAAACGCCGGTGCTGTCCCATTTTCCCTGAGCACGTTCGGACGCATAGCGCTCTGACGCCTTCTCCAAAATTTCAACGGCCGTGCGCTTGTCTTGCGGAACTGTCCAACCGTTGTAGAAGCGCCTTGCCGTGTCAACAACCGCCTGCGCGCTGTCGTGGTCCTGCGGCAGAGGCTCGTAAAAGAGCTCCCAGTAGAGTTCGGATTTGCGCTTGTCGGCCTCCACTCCAATTCCGTTGGCGTACGCGTAAGCAAGGTAGGCGTAGGCCGGAAGGCTTCTTGAAATCCAGGTAAGCGGCATGGAGGACTTTTCGGCAGCATCAAACGCCTTCTTCAAATCCTTCCCGCAACCTATGCCGTAAAGGTGGCAGTGGGCCAACAGCAGCGCGTCATCCCCGTATGGAGTCTTGGCGTATTTAGAGGCCCATTCAAAAGCCTTTGCAGGGCCGGCGGGCTTGCGGAGGTCCCCGAAATCCGGCACGAAATGCCGACCGTAGCACATGCATCCTGTGCTTATCAGCTTGTCAAGCGGATAGCCGAAGTATGCGCACAAAAGCGCGTCCGCCTGCCATGTTGCGTCCGGAAACTTAGCCAGCAAAGCTTCCGCTTCGGAAAAATTGCCTTCATCCACAAGATGTTTCACGCAGTCCCGCAGATAGAGAGAATCTCCTTTCTCGGCGGATAAGAATTTATATTTCAGCGCAAGTTCCGGATTCTTGAAACCGCTGAAAAACTTGTCCAGCTCCGTTCCCGCCTCCGAGTTGTAAAAGTTTCCCGAGTATATTTTAACGAGAGTCTGCATGGCCTCCACGTTTCCGGTCTCCGCCAGTTCGCGCATTATGCGCATTCCGTCTTCTGGCGCAAGGGCGGGCATGTCTTCGGCTGCGGCCTTGATGTTTTGAGGGCTGAGGCAGACTTTCGCGTATATCAGGCGCGCCTCCTCGTCGCCGCCGTCCGCAATTTTTTTGAGCTTTTCGATTGAAAATTTCCTTATCGCGGGATGGCTCAATGTTCCGTTTTCGTCGCCGTACTTTGAGATGATTTCTTCCATCTTTTTTTTCTTTTCCGCATTTTCGCGGTTTATGCGGGCGCTCACGTCGTCGTCTCCGCGCTTTTCGCGCCAGTACATGATTTCCTGCGCGAACGGGTCTTCGTCGCTGTCGTATTTGAAAAGGCGCGCGTCCAGCGTCAGACGCGCATAGCCCATGCCCATGATGCGCGGGGCTATGCATATTTTGAAGCGGTCTTCATCAACCTTGCATTTGTAGGCGGCGTCAAAATGCAGGTGTTCCCTGTCGCGCATTTTCCAGAGGACGGAACGCAGGTTTTCAAAATTCACGCAATGCGACTTGGAGGGAGGGTTATTATAAAGGCCGATGTCGAAAGAGTCCTCCCCGTGTATTACAGCCTTGAAGGAGGGTTTGTCTGTGCGAAAATTTGCGGATGCGACTTTCACTCCAGAAGCGAAGGGATCGTCATTTTGCGCTTCCTGGGGCGAGCCGAATGGATCATCGGCGAAGGCGCAGAGCGCGGTTAAAATAACGGAAAAAGCCGCAAGGTTTTTCATGATATTTTGGGGCGGGGGTTGATGCCTGTCAGTCCTGGTTGTCGTACTCGAAAAAGTGGCTGTTGGCGATTGTCTCGTCGTCCTCGATTGAATCCGTCCAGCGGCGTATGGCGCCGAGCATGTTGAAAATTATCTCGAAGAGGAACTCGTCGCACCTGGCCTGCTTTTTAAGCTGGAGGTTGAGCAGGCTTATCTGGCGCGATATGTCCAGAAGCGCGCGCAGCTGGTCCGGCGGCATGAGCTCAACGTGGCGGTTGCCTACAAGCAGCCTGTCTATGAGCGCCTTCTGCTCCATCAGCGGGGCGATGTCAAAAGTGAAGGAAGTCGGTATGATTTTTTTTAACTGGTGCTTCTGAAGATCCAGATATTCGTCAAGATTCATCCCTCGCGGGGGTATGAGCAGGTGCAGGTCTTTCACCACGCCTATCACGCAGTGCTTGGCCTCCGTGTCAAGGTGCTCCAATATGTCGCGGTTTAGGCGGCGCGTGCAGGCGCTTTTGACGAGCTCGTAGCTTATGAACACGAAGGGGATGCTCAAAAGCCCGCTCGCCACGCTGACCATAAGCCCGTTGAGCCCCTCGCTTTCGATGAAGACGTCCGCAACAACGTAGGTTGACACGCCCACCGCCATCGAAAAAACAAACGGAAAGAGGTTAAAAAAAAGCGCCTTCATTTGCCTTATTCAAAGGCATTTGAAGGCGCAAGTCAAGATGGAGGGCGTGGCGATGAGATTTTACTTTTGCGGGGACTTCTCCACAATCCTGTTGCCCTCGAAAACGAGGCCTTTGACGCTCTCCCTGTCGAAATACACGCCGGGTTTGGGGACGAGGGGGGAGGAGACGTAGGTGTTGTTCACAATCTTCGTATCCGTGGAGTGGTTGACGTAGAAGCAGGCGCGGTAGTCGAACGGGTTTTGGCGCGGGTCGTCATTGATGAAGACGTTGTCGCGTATGGTGACGCTTCCCGTAGAGTTTATCGACGCGATCAGCCCGTAGGTGTTTTTGAAGGTGTTCTTTTCAATCAGGATGTTTTTGAGAATGGGGTACATGGTCTGTTCTTCGGAGGGGTCCGTGCGCATGTAGGTTCCCATGTAGATGTCTCGCGAGCGGCCGAAATTTTTAACGTCCAGCGGGTTGCTGCTTTCAAAAACGTTGTTGCGTATAACGACGTTGTCCACGCCGAAGCCCTCGCTCCACGTGTTGAAGGTGTAGCCGGTTTCGATTTTTATGGCACCCATTTCGCTGTGGAAGAAGACGCAGTTTTCTATTGTCACGTCGCGCCCCAGAATCAGGACGCCGCGCGCGCGGTTGTTGCCGAAGCGGCAGTTGCGCAGAATCACGTTGTTGCTGTTATATTTGTGGTTGAACATTATGAAACCGTCGGATTTCTGCTCCGGCAGCTTTTCCGCGAAAGTTATGACGTGCACGCCCGCTTTGCCGTCCAGCGTGTCCACTTTTTCAATCGTGCCGGTGTAGCCGCTGGGCGAATAGTCTCCCTGGCGCAGTTCCAGTTTGTCGCCGATTTTGTAGGCGTCCAGGTTCTTGGCGTTCTGCGTCTGCAGGGTGAAGTCTCCGGTTTTTCTGGCAAAGCCGGAGCAGTCGTGAATGTTGAGGCAGTCATCCGCGCCGAGGGAGAAGCGGCAGTTCTCCATCTTGAAAAATCCCTTTGAGTTGGCTATGTGGCAGTGGTCCGCCGTGCAGGTAATTGCGCGGCGCGGCGCACCTTCCGGCGCCTCGATATTCACGTTCAAAAACTGCCAATACTGCTGCGCGCCCTTCACGACCATGGCGTGCCCCGCACACGAATATATGTTGATGTCTTTGAGGGTCAGGTGCGTGTTGGATTCCATTATCATCCCGTGCATGTCGTAATAGTAGTGCTGCATCCTGTAGAGCTGCTTGGTCGCGTATTTCACGGCCTTGTCTTTTGTCATATAGACGCGCAGCACGTTGCCCGAGAGCCATTCGGTTTCGGGTTTGTTTGTGCCCTTGTTGAATTCAAAGCCCATCGTGAAGCCGCCCTCTATGCCGACGGATTTCGTCTTCGGGTCATAACAGGAGAGCAGGGTGACGCGCACGTCCTTGCGCGGAAAATTGTCGTACTCCGTGAACTTCAGATCAATGTACGGTTTCTCGGCTTCGGCGTTCACTTCCGCAACTTCCACGATGCTCGCAAGCGGGTCTTTCTCCCACTCCCAATCCCAGTTGAAGTTGCCTATTAGCGTCCTTTCGCAGTTGCTCACCATCATGTTGGCGGCGGACGTTTTGAAGTAGACGAAGGTCGAGCCTCCGCCGTCGAATTCAAAATCCTTCATGCCGTCGAACTTCACGGAGACGTTCTCGTTTACATGATAGACGCCCTTTTTGAGGACGAGCTTGGCGGCGCCCTCCTTCTTTGCGTGCGCTATGGCCTTGTTGAGCGCGGCGGCGAAATTCGGGTTGTCTTCCGTGGCGCCGAAGTCTTCGGCCTTGACCACAAGCGCCGAAGCGGGCTTCGGCTGTTCGACTGTGAACTCTTTTGCGCCCGTCGGCAGGTTCTCAAATTTTCCGGAAGAGGGTTTTGCGTTTTTTTCGACGGCGATGAATCCCTCAAGGTCGTCCTCCGTTATTGAGAAGCCCGCAATTTCCATTTCAAGCCCGCGGTTGGTATGGAACTGGAGCGCGTATTCGGTTTCTCCCGCGGGGACTTTGAAGGCGAGGCGCGCGGTATTCCACTGCGATGTGTTCTTGAAGTTTGCCGCCGCAATGTCCGCCTTCCCGTAAGCGTCGCCCTTCTTGCGCACTATGACGTGCAGGTAAGCGTCGTCTCCGTCCGCGGAGAGCATTTTATATTTGAAGCGCAGTATGTAGGGCGTGGCCGGTTTGAGGAAGCCGTCGTTCGTGCCGAATACGGGGTTCCATTCGCTCTTGGTGCCGCGCGTGTTTATGGCGGCCTCGGAAAGGTCTTCGGAAAACTCCACGGAACTCCTGTTGAGCACGTTGAGGGCGCCCTGCTCAAAGTCCTGCAATACGACGTCTCCAATTTCGCAATGCGCGCAGAGCGCGTAGAGCAACGCGAACAGAGTTAAAAATATTTTCTTATGCATAATTCGTCAACGATAGTAGATGCGTTTTTCAAGGCAAGCACGATTGAAATTTTTGTTTGACGGGAGCGCGGTGCGCAAATTGAATTGACTTTTTATGCGCCGCGCACAGCGCGCGCTTTTGGGGGAACAAACGGAAAACAGAACATGAAAAAATCATTATGCTTTTTGACGGCGTTTGCGGCCTTGTCCGCGCCCGCGCAGAGTGTGAATGTTGCGGACTTTGGGGCTATCCCCAACGACGGCAAGTGCGACATGGAGGCGATTGCCAAAGCGCTTGACCATGTGAAGGCAACGGGCGCGAAGGAGCTCGTCTTCGAAGCCGGCGTGTACGACCTCGACGTGGGCGACGCCCAAAAGAACCGCGGCATATTCTTCAAGGGCATTCCGAATTTTACGATGCGCGGCGCCGTGAATGAAAAGGGCGAACCGGTCACGACCCTCCTGCGCCGGTATGATTTTAAAATCAACCTGAACGGCACCAACCTTTTCCGCGCGGAGCTATGCCCGAACTTCACGCTCAAGAACATCGTTTTTGACAACTATCCGCAGTACATGGCCAACGGCGAGGTTGTTGAAAACGACGGCGAGAGCATCATAATCAAAGTTCCCGCAGACCTGCCGTACATGGACGGCACGCGCGCATACTGCGCAAACCTCTGGGACAAGGATAAAAACCTCGTGCGCGGCAAGGGCAGCGTGACCTTCGGCGGCAAGGGCAACAGCGGCGTGGATGACAACGCCGAAGAACACACGTTGAACTTTTACGGAGACCCCAAGGACAGGCTGCTGAAACTCACCAACCCTAAAATTGCCAAACAGGCGGCCGTCGGCGAAATTTTCAGCTGGAACTTCGGCTGGCTCGGCTACCAGACCTACTTCCATTATTGCGACAACCTGCGCGTGGAGAACGTCTGGACGCACAGCGCCATGGGCTTCTGCATGCAGGCCGCGCACTGCCGAAACGTCGCCGCCAAGGACGTAAAATTCATGATAAAGCCCGGCAGCAGCCAGGTGCACGTGGGCAGCCGCGACGCCTGGAAGCTTATGGCCTGCAAGGGCAATGCGGTGGTGGAAAACATGTACTGCGAGGGCGTGCGCTGGGACGGCCAGAACGTCCACGGCATATTCGCATGGCCATTTGATATTCTCGACAAGAAAACCGCGCTTTTTTCAAACGACCTTTACGGCGTGGGCGTGGACTGCTTCCCCAAGGGCAGCAAGGTGGGCTTCTGCGACGGCAGGGAGGGCGAGGTTCTCCTGACCGTGGCGAGCGTAAAAAATTCGGAGAAGAAAACCGACAATGGCAAGCGCATGGTTGAAGTGAGCTTTGCGGAAGACCTTCCCGAATTCACAAACCCCGCCACAACCTGCAATCTTTACGGCATGAACCTTGATTCGTATTGGCTCAAGGATTCCACCTTCAGAAACATCGCCGGAACCGCGAGCCTCATCCGCAATGACGACGTCAAAATAACCGGCTGCACTTTTGACAACATCATGTACCCCGCAATCTGCATAGGCGGCGCCATGGGCGAAGTGGAGGGCGTGGTCTGCAAGAACGCGCTCGTTGAAAACAACACGTTCATAAACTGCACCTGGCAGCCGCGCCACGGCGGCATGGGCGCGCTTTCCGTCAAACTGCAGAGTACCGCGCGCGTTCCCAGAGACCAGAACCCCTTCATCAAAAACATGAACCTGCTGAATAACAAGTTTGTGGGCTGCGGCGTGGGCATACAGGCCGACGGCGTCTACGGCCTGACGATAAAGGGCAACACCTTCACAGACTGCGGCGTCGACATCAAGGAGGATGACAACGTGAACGTCAAGATTGAGAAAAACCTTGTAAAGACTTCCAAATGACGGGGCTGAAAACCGGCATGTCGGCCGCGCTTTGCGCCTTCGCGTTCTCCAGCGCGTCGGGCGCGGGCGGAGCCGTGAACGTTGCGGACTTCGGCGCGTTTCCCGACGACGGAAAATGCGACATAGCCGCCGTGGCGAAGGCGCTTGAGCACGCAAAGAAAACGGGCGCCTCGGAAATCCGATTTGAAAGAGGCGTGTACGATTTCAATGTGGGGGATGCCGAAAAGATCCGCGCAATCAATATCAAAAATTTTGACGGGCTTTCAATTGCGGGTGCGGTGAATGAAAAAGGCGAGCCCGCAACAACCTTCCTGCGGCGCTATGAATACAAGCCCGCCATGAACGCGGAGAGCATATTTTACGCGCAGAACTGCAAAAATTTAACGCTCAAAAACGTGGCGTTCGACAACTTTCCGCGCTACATGTCTGCGGGCGAGGTGGTCGAGAACGACGGAGAGAGCATAGTCGTAAAAGTGCTCGAGGGAAACCCGTACATAGACGAGACCA
>JAVBSZ010000028.1:0-10125 GCA_031556415.1 Opitutales bacterium
TTTCTACAGTCTCAACCGCGCGCTCACGCTCCTAATAAATTACAGATTCAAGGCGCGCGCCCAGACGCGCGGAAGGCTGCTCGTCCTCAAAGCCGCGGCCATCAGCGTGTCCGCGCTCATATTCGCGTCGGTATTCGCGTCGCTTTTAAGCAGCCATTTCCCCATCAAGGGCGGGATATACTTCCACCTGGGCATCATAACGCTGCTCGTGCTCATATTCGGCGGGCGCCTCGCGCGCTTCGGCTCCGCGCTTGAAAGGCGGTTCGCAAAAACGTTCCGCAGGCACATCGAAAACGCGGAGCACCACAGGCACGACATGATGATAAGGGCCGTGCGCGCCAACTACTCCTGGGCGCTAGACGTCGCGGAAGTGAAGCTGCCCGAAGACAGCGCGGCGGCGGGCAAGAGCCTGCGCGAAATACAGCTGAGGAACATTTCGGGCTCGGAGCTTGTGGCGATAAGGCGCGGGCACTTTGTCATATACAGCATAAATGCGGACACCTACCTTTTCCCGGACGACCTCATAGTGCTCACGGGCACCAAGGCCGAAAACAAAATGGCGCGGGAGTTCTTCCTTGCGCAGCGTCAGGAGGACGAGGCGGACGCGGAAGGCTTCGCTATAGAGCCCGTGCGGGTTTCGGAAAACTCCTGCATGGCGGGGCAAAGTCTCAGGAAGCTTGAAATCACCAAGACGCATTCCGTGAGGGTCGTCGCCATGTCCGCCGGGGAAAAAGGGGATCTGCTGCGGCCGGACATAGACAGGGTTCTTAAAAATGCGGACAGGCTCGTGCTCCTCGGCCCGCGAGACGGCATAGAGAGGCTCAAGAGAGACTGCGCGCTGCATTCCGTCGGAGAGTGAGGCGGAATATCTCCGTTTCCGAAAATCTTATTCCGAATTATTCGAAAACGCGGAAGGTTCGTCTTTTTCAACTATCACCTTGTCTATCCTCGCGCCGTCCATGTCGGCTATTTCAAAAGAAAAGCCCTTCCACTTGAGCCTGTCTCCCGCGCGCGGGATGTGTCCGAATTCGTCCAGGATTAGGCCGCTCAAAGTGTTGTAGGAGTTTTCAGCAAAGAGCTTTTCCAAACCGAAAAATTCAAGGAAGTCGTAAAAGGCGAACTGGCCGTCAACGAGCCAGCCGCCGCCCTCGCGCTCCACGACGGGAGGCTCTCCGGAAAAGTCCGGCGCGTAGCCTAGCAGCGCGGAGAGGACGTCGCGCATGGTGACTATGCCCTGCACCGTTCCGAATTCGTCATTGACCAGCCCGTACTGGATTTTTTTAAAGCGCATCTCGTCAAGCGCCTTGTACACCTCCATATCCTCGTGGAAATAGTGCGGTTTATGCGCGATTTTTTCCAGCGAGAACGAAGCGGAATCGAGCGCGACGAGTATGGCCTTGAGCGTGGCAACCCCCGCGCAGTCGTCCAAAGAGCCGCGGCCAAGCGGATAAATCTTGAAGGGCGTTTCCTTTATCAGCGCGCGCACCTTTTCGGCGGAGGCGGAAACGTCAAGCCAGACTATCTCCGACCTGTGCGTCATTATGGACTCCACCCTGCGGTCCCCCAGCGAGAACACGCGCCCCACGATGTCGCGCTCAACCTCCTGCACCTCGCCCTCCTTCGCGCCCTGCCGCACCATGGAACGGATTTCATCCTCCGTAATTTTCGCACGCCCGCCTTTGAGGCCGAAAACCTTGAACACCGCCTGCGTGCTCTTTGAAAGAACCCAGACGAAGGGCGCGGCGGCCACGCTCAGAAAATTCATGGGAGGCGCCACAATTTTTGAAAGCCTGTCGGCAAAGGCGAGCCCGAGGCGCTTTGGCACAAGCTCGCCGAAGACCAGCGTGAAATACGTGACGCACACAACTATCAAAGTCTGCGCAACGCCGTACGGGTGGGGAATTCCGATTTTTTTCAGAACGTCGGCGAAGTCCGCGGAAAGAACCTCGCCGGAATAAATGCCCGTCAGTATGCCGATTAGCGTGATGCCTATCTGCACCGTGGAAAGAAACCTGTCGGGCTGGTCTATGAGGCGCAGGGCGGACTTTGCAAGCCGCCCACCGCCCTCCGCCTCCGCCGCAAGTCCCGTCCTCCTCGTCGAAACAAGCGCTATCTCGGACATCGCAAAGACTCCGTTCAACAATATCAAAAAAGGTATTATAAGGTATTCCATAGTTAGAATAAAAAATGCGGAAGCTTGAATATAAACTCTCATCAGAATATATCCCCCTCCCTTGGCCGCAAGCCCCGTTTTTAAGGGCGAATTTTTCAATTATATATTACATGAAAGATTTCGCTTAAGATCTCTGACGCTTTTTCTCTTTGCCCTCTTTGTGGGGCCGCACACCCGCACCCACGGCAAGGCGCAGCTCTGCGCGACGAATGCCGCATAATGACTGCCCCGTCCGTTATAACAAATAAAACAAGACTCTTTTGATTCTGTTAAAAATGCACGCTTTGAAAGCGCGGCTTGCGGCCCAGCGCGTAGCGGCATCAAGAAATGAAACCTGATATGCCTTCCGCTTGGACGCAGATCACCAAAGTTCGCGAAGTGAAGCGCTCGGTAATTCCGCGCAATTTACTTTGTAAAGCTTTGGGGAAATGCGTTTGCGTCAGCAAACGCCCCGAAGGGGTGATGGTGAGGGTTTGCGAAGCAAAGCCCGAGACGGAACAAAATGCAAAGCATTTTGCCCGAGCGAAGCGAGCGGCGAGACTGCGCGGATTGCGAAACAACCAAGCCGCGAGTTCAAAGGAGCACCACCGTGCGACCGAATATAAAAACTCACGGCAGGAGCGTACAAATTAGTACATGGCTACTGTGAGTTTGTTGAAGCAACGAAGGCGCTTGGAGTGCCATCCATTGCTCATACTTCTATCTCCGAGTTCGCATGTTTTGGCGCAGTGATTTTGGATGAGAAATTCATACGCAAAAAAGGCTCACGGTGGAAGTGTACATATAGTACATGACCAATGTGAGCCTTTTTTAAGCGGATGGATTTATCGCCAAAAGCGTTCGCCAAAAAATCAGATTTGCTGGTTATGCTTGGTCTGATCCGCTATGGTATCCTTCTTGCCGGTGCTGGCTTTTGAACCTGCGGCATTTTTTGCGGCGGCAGCTTTATCCTTAGCAGCCTTGTCGGCTGCCGCTTTTGCGGCGGCGTCCTTTGAAGCTTTGTCTGCGGCGGCTTTGGAAGCGGCTGCATCTTGCACGGCTCTGCTGTCTGCGGCGGATTTTTCGGAAGCCTCTTTAGCGGCTCTGTCGGCGGCCGCCTTTTCAGAAGCCTCTTTGGCGGCGGCTTCCCTTGCGGCTTTCTCCGCGGCGGCTTTTTCAGAAGCTGCCAGGGCGGCGGCTTCGCGTTCGGCACGGGCTTTGTCCTCTTCGGCCTTCTTTGCGGCGGCCTGGGCTTCCGCCTCCTTCCTCGCGGTTTCTTTGGCTTCCGACTCCTTGACGGCGGCGTCCCTCGCGGCGGCTTCGCGCGCCCTTTCCTCGTAAGAATCCACAGCCTCTTTGTTGGTCATGGAAACGCCGTCGCGGTCTTTGAAGCTGTTGCCTTCAACCCTGACTCCCTTGCCGTTGTTTATTGTGACGAAAGTCCACGGGGCGTGCTGGAAGGTGCGGAAATTGTTGTTGGAAATTTCCACGTTGTAATCGTAATCCACTATACGGCCGTCCTGCGTATCGGCGTCGACGACTATGGGCATGCCGTAGATGTCGGCAAAATCATTGTGGCAGATTGTGATGTTGTGCGGGAGCGGGCCCGAGAAGAAGCGGCCTATCTCGTTTGAAAGGAGTATGCATGAGGAGCCGGTGCCGCGGAAGCTGTTGCCGTGTATCACGCCGTCATGCGCGCGAGCGACGATCGCGGTGCCGCGCTGGGGCCCGAAGGTGCAGCCTTCAATGAGGAAGCCGCCGTTGACGTAATCCATATTGTATATCTGCGTGGAGGTCTTGTCGGAGAAGCTGGTCATCTTTCCGAGAACGAGGTTCGGGATTTCCTTGTCGGTCTTGATTGCCCGCGGCGAAACGCCCTTGACGGAAACGTTGTCAACCCACTTGCCGGTGTCGGGGTAGAATATGCCTATGCGGGAATCCTTCTTAATCTGGCTTCCGGTGACCGTGTAGTTGAAGTCGTCAACCTGCCTGTCCACCATTACGGGGATGCTCGCAAGGATAATACCCTCGTCGAATATGCCCTCGAATTTGCAGTTTCTGATGACGGGGCCGACGCGGTTGCTTATGGCCATTACGCCCTCGCGCCACGTGGAAACCATGTCTGTGGGCTGCGCGTATGTGATTGCGCAGTTCTCTATCACGACCGGACCCTCGTTGGACATTATGAAGAAGTTTATGGAGCGCGAACGCGACATCGTTATGTTCTCTATGCGGACGTTTGAGGAGCGCAGGATGGAAATGTTGGAGATTATCGCGGGCGGGTTGAGGCCGCCGTCCTCCGTGTGTATGCCGAGGTGCTTGATTTCCTCGGCATTCTGGGTGATGAGCTTGGGGTTGTCCTCAATGGGCACGGGCATCACGAAGCCGTCGCCCACTTCCATGTCCCTGAGCAGCGTGCCGTCCTGAATGTAGACGATGTAATCCTGGTTGCCCTCGCCCGGGAAGACGGACTTGATGAAGATGTCGTTTGGCAGGCTGCCCTTCATGCCCTTCGTCTTCGCGCCGAGAACGTGGCCCCACTGCCAGGCGTGGTCCCCGTAAAGGTCCTTCGCCCATTTGTCGGACGGGAGGGACGGGTAGCCGGCGTCTATGCAGAGGATGAAGT
This sequence comes from Opitutales bacterium, assembly GCA_031556415.1. Taxonomy (GTDB): domain Bacteria; phylum Verrucomicrobiota; class Verrucomicrobiia; order Opitutales; family Intestinicryptomonadaceae; genus CALXQW01. The sequence continues at coordinate 4,779 of JAVBSZ010000028.1, forward strand.
AGCCCTCCTCGCGGTCTATCTTTTTGATCAGGCCCTGCGTGAAGGCCATGCGGTCATAAGTGATGTTGAAGTTCCTGACCGTGATGTTCTGCGAGTCCGCAATGCACAGGAAACTGTTGAAGGAGTCCAGCGACACTGTTGCGCCCTGGCCGTCAATTATGAGGTCCTTCATGTTGTTGACGTTTATCCAGAAGCCCTTGCCGTCGGCCTTGTCTATCTTGTAGACCTCGACATGCCTGTCGTCCTCGTCGGGAAACTCGATGAGGTTTTCAAACTTCGGGTAGGCGGCAACCGCGTAGATTGCGGTTTCCATTATGTTGAAATAGTCGTCCTTGTACTTGTTGCCCGCCGGGTCAAAAAGGTTCGGGTGGCGCGTATCCCTGATGCGCTCAAAATCTATCGTGTATTCGTACTGCGTGCACGAAGCGGAGACGAGGGCGGCAAGCGCGGCAAGCGCGCATGTGGAAGCTGTGGAAATTTTCATATTCTGCTTTAAGAAAACCTTTTTATTCAGTTGTTCCAAAAGAAAATGCGTATAAATATGAAGTCAACACTATTTCAAAACGGCGCAACTTATTTTAATTGCACTATTTTGACTTTGTCGGCGGAGCCAAAAATTAATTCTTGAAGGCGCAGGGCTTGGCGGGCATAATTTTCCGCATGAAAAAATCCATGCTTATTCTGATGGGGACGCTGGGGCTTGCGGTCTGCGCATGCACTTCTGCGCCCGAAAACAAGGCCAATGACGCCTTCGGCGGCAGGAAAGTCGGCGTGCAGTGCTACACTTTCAAGAACAACACGCTTGAGGAGACCATAAACATGCTGGAACCCCTCGGGGTCAAAAACCTCCAGGCCTGGAGCGGGCAGATAGTCAGCAAGGAACTACCAAAAAAGTTCAGCCCCTTCGCCCTGAGCATGGAGGAATGCGAAAAGGTAAAGAAGATGCTGGATGCAAAGGGCTTCAAGGTCATCAGCTTCGGCACGGGCACGGAGACCACGGAAGACGGCATCAAGGCCATGTTCGACTTCGCAAAATATTTCGGCGCGGAGGAAATCTCCTGCGAGGCCACGGGCGCCATCCTCTCGCTTTACGACAAATACTCGAAGCAGTACGGCATAGCCGTGACGCTCCACAACCACGACAACGAGGGCAAGCACAACAACTATTACGACCCCTACGAGGTTAAAAAGGCCATAATAGGCACCTCAGTAATGGCAGGGCCGGACACGGGCAACTGGGGCCGCGCGGGCATAGACGCCCAGGCCGCCCTGCAGGTTCTCAAAGGCAAAATCTACAGCATACATCTTAAGGATATAGACAAGTACGGCGTGTACAAGCGCGGCAAGTCGGTAGCCTACGGCAAGGGCGTTATCGACATGAAGGCCGTCCTCAAGGAGCTGGACGACCAGGGCTTTGACGGCTACATCTACTTTGAAAGCGGCGAAAGCTCCAAAGACCCCGTGCCCTATGTCAAGGGCTGCGTGGAATTTTTGAAGGCGCACCCGAAAGGCTTCACAATAGACTACAAGCCGCGCAAGGTGGCCATACAGGCCTACACGTTCAGAAAGTTCACAATTGAGGAGATGGCAGACAAGCTCGCCACGATAGGCGTGAACGAAGTGCAGCTCTACCCGGGCCAGCTCGTCAGCAAGGACATCAACGAAAAATTCACGCCCGCCATGCCGAAGGAAAAATGGGCGGACGTCAAAAAACTTTTCGAAAAGAAAAACCTGAAGGCAGTCGGCTTCGGCGTTGCGAACGTGAAAGACGCGGAGCAGGCGCAGCAGTTCATGGAGTTTTTAAAATATTTCGGCATAACGAATATGACAACCGAAAGCACGGGCGAAAGCTTGGCCGCCCTCACCAAGGCCGCGAAGGCTGCGGGCATAGCGGTGTCCATCCACCACCACGCGAGCGACAGCAAGAGCAACCAGTATTACGACACCAAGGTGCTTTTCGACACGATAGAGAAGGACGGCTACGCGCAGGCCATGCCGGACAACGGCCACTGGGCGCGCTCAGGCGTGAACATCGTTGAGGCGCTCCGCATGTTCGAAGGAAAACTCCTCGGCATGCACTTCAAGGACCACAGCACCTACGGGGACCTCAAGAGCAAATGCGTACCCTTCGGCACGGGGGAACTCAACATCCCCGAAACCCTCGCGGAACTCGACAGGCAGAACTTCGACGGTTACCTCATAATAGAGAACGAGCACGTCGCGGACGACCCCATGCCGGCAGTCACCCAGTGCGTGAACTACCTCAAGGCGAAGCCCGTGAACAAGGCATATTCGCGCGCGCCGCGCAAGATAGCCGTGCAGACATATTCGCTACGCAAGTTCTCCTTCCAGGAAAGTTTGGACATGTGCAAGGCCATCGGCATATATTCGCTGGACACCTACGGCAGGGCCGGCTTCTGCCAGCCCATCGTAGCGGGCTCCAAAGAGTGCTACGGCTATGACAACATGACGGAGAAGACCCGCAACGCCGCAAAGGGAATGCTCTCCGAACGCGGCATCAAGGTTGACATCATCGGCGTGCTCTCGCCCAAGGACGAGGAAAGCGCGCGCAAGGTCTTTGAATTCGCAAAATTCATAGGCGCAAACACAGTCAACACGGAAGTTGTGGGAGACGAGCTGCTCGCCATGATGGACAAACTCTCAAAGGAATACGGCATCGCCGCCGCCATCCACAACCACGCAAAGAAAATCAACGCCGAGAGCAGGTATTATGACCCGAACGTGGTCAAGGCCATCACGGAAAAATACCCCAACCTCATGGCCGCGCCCGACAACGGACACTGGGCGCGCGCTGGCGTTGACTGCGTTGCGGGCTTCAAGATACTGCGCGGCAAAATGCGCGACATCCACTTCAAGGACATGAGCAAGTTTGACGACATGAACGCCGAAGGCTGCGTGTACGCAAAGGGCGTGCTCGACATGACCGCGATGCTCATGGAGCTCGACAGGCAGAACTTTGACGGCGTCTACGTGATAGAATACGAAGCCGACGCCGACAACCCGCTGCCCGCGATAGAGCGCTGCGCCAACTATCTGCGCCTGAACCCCATGCGCAACTAATTTTGATTTAGGCGAGCGCTTTTGGCGAATAGCAGCGTTGCTGCAAAAAATCGCGACCCTCACGTACGTTCAGTACGCTACGGCTCGCGATTTTTTTGCACTCGCATTTGCAGTGGCAAATGCCTCGCCCCTTTGGGGTGTTTGCTCTCGCAAACATACTTCCCAAAAACTTGCTTCGCAATTTTTGTGATTTGCGCCTTGCTCTTCATCCACAATCACTGCGCCTAATTGGATGAACTCTTAAACAAAACCAAACAAATATTTTTAGATAAAATTCACAGACAAAAAAAGAACCTCGTGTGAGGCTCTTTTTTTGCGCGGGTCTATGCTCAGGAAGAATATGAGTGTCTATAAAACGCACCGCTCGGACATTTCGATAATGTCTCCGTTCTGAAGAAGGAAATCGTCGGCATCTTTATCCGACAATTTCTTCCCGAAATCGATACTGTATGTTTTGATAGAACCGTCGGGCATTTTTCTTTTTACGCGGATGTTCCTTACATCGGCCAGGCGCGTGAGGCCGCCGCTGATGGTGATGGCCGTCGTAAGAGTCATTTCCTCATCGGGAGGGAAGTATATGCTCCCCTGCCGGACAACCTGCCCGATGACGTTGATTTTATGTTTTGAAAACGGGTCTGCGGGCGCGGTGTAGTACTGGGCAAAATTGGCTTCGCGCCATTTCGCCTTCTCGGCATCGGACAATTTTGCGACCTTGAGATGGGAATACGGCGCGGCAACTTCGTAATACTCCCGCTCTTCGGAATCCGTGGAGGAACATCCGCAAAGGAGACACGCCGCCAAAGCGGCGTATGGAATCTTTTTTACATTATGATACATTTTTTGTTTCCGCTTCCGGCTTCGCGGGCGACTTTTCAAGCGGGTCGGGGCCGAAGCGGTTGGGGCCAACCGTGCCCTTCACGAACACCGTCACTATCATTATCACGAAGGCCGCAAGGCTCGAAAAAAGTGAAAGTTGCATGAGCACTGCATACGGGATGGGCGCCATGGCAAACGGGGTTGCCATAAAGCAGAGCAACAGCCACCAGCCCCTGAAATTCAGGTCGTGCATTCTTTTAACCGTCGGCGCAACCATGACCCAGGTGGAGAGGAGCCAGACCAGAATAAGCCATACCATTGCGGACTTGTATTCAATCTTTGCCATATCCCTCATTTTTTCCTGCATCTCCTGCTGGCGCTTGAAGCTTTCCCAAAAACCCGCGGGCTTTTCGTTCTGCTCTTTTACCTTATCAAAATCAAGCACGCCGAAATCCATCGTCATTGAGAAGAACGGCGTGTCCATGAAAAACTTCGTGCTTTGCGCCTTCTCTTTGCCATTCGTTCCGGGTTCGGATTCCATGCGCGTCTCAAAGAACGAAGATTTGACGATGTAAAGATTGTCGGAAGGCTGTTCAAATTTCGCGCTCATGAACAACTCGACCGAAAGGGCAATCTCCGCGACGATTATAAACCCCAGCAAAATCGACATCGCAAAAATATACTTGGCGCGGCCTATCCTGCCGTTGGGAGAAAAAAACAGTTTTAAGATTTTCATAGCGCCCGCATCGTATCCGCGCATATAAAAACTTCAAGATTATTACACGCGCGCATACATTTGACTCACCGCCGAAGGCGGCATCAGAAAAAACCCAACCAGCTCTCTGTTTTAACGGTACGGTTTTGATGAAGAGCAAGGCGCCAAAATCACCCGCCAAAACTAAGGGAGGGGCGCGTAGCCTTTGAGCGTGGTGATGTCGCTTGCCGGCTGGACGTTCTTGAGGGCGTCGGAGGGTTTCCAGCCCGGGTCTAGCAGCCAGGCGGAGACGGCGGCGGGAGGGCCTATGGTTTCCGAAATGGTGTATTCGCTGGCGGCTACGGTGTAGGCTTCCACGTTTGCGTAGCGGCGCCAGATGGGCCAGACGCGGCCTATACTTTTTGAGAGGGCGGCGGTGGAGTGGTCGCCGCCGATGACGGACTCGGGCAGGAGCATGGTGGGCGGAGGGTCGAAATCCCTGTCGGCGCGCGGCGGGTAGATGAGAGCGAAGGCGGTGTTTATGGCGGCCACGGCTATGCCGAAGGTGTTGCGGTAGGGCGTGATGCCCGGAACGTATTCGGCTATGCCGTCGGAATACGAGGGGATGTCTAAAAACTTCACGGGATAGTTTTTGCCGAGGCCGGAAGTCATGCTCTGTCCGTTGGGGTTGGCGCCGTTGTTATAGTCATTGCAAAGATACGCGGCGTCCCTGAATTTTTTATCCTTGGTGATTTC
>JAVBSZ010000202.1:0-6660 GCA_031556415.1 Opitutales bacterium
AGAATTCAACCTTGAGCGCTGTCGTGGTGTCGTCCGAAAGGGTGAGGATGGCCGCAGCGTTCGCGTCAAAGGTCAGTTTCAGCTTGTTGTCGGCGATTTTTTCAACCTTTTTCACGCGCAGGGCGGACATCTTTTCGGGCGCGTAGGGGTAGATGTTCGACGTGGGCAGCTCAACCTTCTTTTCTCCCATGTCGATAAGAACTTTGGCGTGCGTCCCCTTCTTCCAGTTTGAAAAGTAGGAGTTGTCCGTATAGCCGGGGTCTTCCGTGCAGTAGCCTATGAAGTAGGCCTCCTCCTTGAATTCGGGCAGCTTCACCCAGGAACCCGCGCTCAAGATTTCCACGCTTCTTTCGTAGAAGCGCGCGCCGCCGGCGTCCGCCTTTTCGGTGAAGAGCACGCGTATGGATTTGTTCTGTATGCCGATTTTTTTGCCGCCGTTCACATCCGTAAGCGGCGCGAGTTCGGAAAACGCGGAGACATATCTTGCGCCTTCGCTCGTGGACGACCTGACCGCACAGCGCGACCTTGCGTGGCGTGAGGTGAGCGCGGCGGCGTCCGGCTTCCACTTGTCGTCCATGGCGAATATGATGGCGTCGCAGCGCGGGTACATTCCGAGGCGCTTTATTGTGATTACGTTCGCACCTTCCTTGAGGGGGAGCTTGCCGAGGTTTTCCCAATACCACCCCTGCCTGCCGTGCGTGCCGCCTTCGCCCTCGGTTTCGAGGCCGTTGACTAGTATCTTGTAGCGGCGCGTTTTGGGGTACTGCTTTTCATAGTCGTAAGAATTGACCCAGATATTGTATTCTCCCGCCTGCGGAATAGGGATTATCGTCGATGGTTCGTCATTGTCCTGTTCAGTGCTGATGAAGCCCTGCTTGTCAAGGCTGCCGTCAATCCAAGCGCCCTTGAAGAGGAAGTTTTCCGTTTCAAGGATGTACTTCGGCTTCTCCTGCGCCTGTGAATACAGGCAGGCGAGCGCCGCCAGAACGAGTGTGAATGTTTTTTTCATAAAGTTTTTCTTGTGGAAATGAATTTGCTTCTGCAATTCGGTTGATTTTTAAAACGCCGGCTGATATGTCAACCAAAATGAGGCGTTGCGGCTTTTTGCCTTGCCTCGTGAAAGGCGTATGCCAATAGATACTGCCGCAAAAAATGATTTCGATAAGGGGCATAACTCTGGCCTACGGCGCGCGCAAAATCTTTGACGCCGCTGACGCCACAATCAACCGCAGGGACCGCATAGGTCTTGTGGGCTCCAACGGCGCGGGCAAGTCCACGCTGCTGAAAATCCTCTCGGGGCTTGAGCGCATAGACTCGGGCTCTATTGACATGGCAAAGTACGTGACGAGCGGCTACCTCGCGCAGGACGTGATGAATTCCAGCTCCCTCGGGCTTTTCGCGGAGGTTGAAAAATCCTTTGAAGATGTGATGCAGCTGCGCCGCCACATAGCCGAGGCAAACGAAGTGGTGCAGACCGCTTCGCCCGATTCCGTGGAATACCGCGAGGCGCTTGAAACCATAGGCGGCCTCGAACTCGAGCTTGAGGACAAGGAGGAGAGCAAGCTTGCAAGCCGCATTGAAACGGTGCTGCACGGCCTGGGCTTTTCGCAGGCGGACATGCAAAAGCCGTGTTCCGAATTTTCCGGCGGCTGGCAGATGCGCATAGCCCTCGCAAAACTCCTGCTGCGCCGGCCGAGCCTGCTTATGCTGGACGAGCCCACTAACCATCTCGACATGGAGTCCGTAATATGGCTTGAGCAGTATCTGAAAAATTACGACGGCGCCGTCATGATAGTCAGCCACGACAGGTCGTTTCTGGACGCCCTAACAGGCAAGACCTTCCGTATATCAAAGGGCCATATAGAAAGCTACGCGGGCAATTACTCATATTACGAAAAGGAAAGCGCCCTGCGCCGCGAAAATTTAATCAAGGCCGCGCAGAACCAGCAGCGCGAGATAGACAAGACGGAAAAATTCATAGAGCGCTTCCGCGCAAAAAACACGAAGGCCGCGCAGGTGCAAAGCCGTATCAAGGCGCTTGAAAAGGTCGACAGGATAGAGGTTGAAAGCGAGGAGTCGGGCATAGGTTTTAGGTTTCAGAAGCCGGAGCGCAGCGGGCAGGTCGTCATCAGCCTCAAAAACATTACGAAGGCATACGGCGGCAACAGGGTTCTTGAGAACGTGTCATTCAACATCGAACGCGGGGAGCGCATTGCCATAGCGGGCGCGAACGGCGCGGGGAAGTCCACCCTCGTGCGCATCATGGCGGGGATGCTGCCTTTTGATTCCGGAGAAACAGAGTTGGGGCACAACGTTTCGATGTCCTACTTCGCGCAGCACCAGGCGGATGAATTGGACCCGAACAACACGGCGCTTGAGGAAGCCAGCCTCGCCGCAAGCATGGAGCAGAAACCGAAAGTGCGCACGCTGCTCGGCTCCTTTCTTTTCACGGGGGATGACGCCCTCAAGAAAGTCGGCGTGCTTTCCGGCGGCGAAAAGAACAGGCTCGCGCTCGCAAAAATGCTCCTTAAGAGTTTCAACTTCCTGATACTCGACGAGCCCACGAACCATCTCGACATGAATTCAAAAAAAGTGCTCCAGCGCGCGGTGATGGCGTACGAGGGCACGCTCGTTGTTGTCAGCCATGACAGGGATTTCATAGACCCGCTCGTTAACAAGGTGATAGAAGTGGGGCGGCGCGGCGTTAAGTTCCATCTGGGAGACGTGAGCTCTTATGTGGAAAAACTCAGGGAGCGCGGCGCGGGGCTGCCTGCGGCTTCGAACGCTCGCAGGGCCGCAGTCGGAGCACCGGCGCCTTCAAAACTGACCTCAAAAGAGCGCAGGGTGCTGACCGCGAAAATGAACGCTGAAATCTCCCCGCTGAAAAAATCGGCGGACGCGCTTGAAAAGGAAATCATGGCGATGGAGGACGAGAAGTCCGCGCTTGAAGACAGGATGTCGTCTCCCGAATTTTACAAGGACTCCGCTTCCGCAAATTCGCTCTCGTGGTACGGGGAGCTCAAGGCGAAGCTCGAGGCCGCGTACGAAAAATGGCAGGCCGTGCTCGACGAAATAGAAGGCATACGGGCGCGCGCTCAGGATGCGGATTAGCATTGACAGGAATGACGTTATTTCACTACAGTGATAATATCATGAGAATCAAATTATCATATATGATGCTTGCGGTCGCACTCCTTTTCTGCGGAACGGGCGTGGGCTTTGCACAGACTTATGACCGAGGCACGGCGAACTATTACGCTCAGGATGCTGAAAAATGGATAGGCAAGAGCGTGTCCGTCTTTGCGACGCACGCAATGAGGCTGCCGAAAAGTTATCCCGCACCGGAAGACTACACGGCGTTTGTGGCCAACACAGCCAGCATGAAAACGGCCAACGGCGGCGATATCATCATTTACGTGCGGACAATGCGAGCGGACGCCTTTGAGAAGAAGTACAAGGAGGGCTGGATAATCAACGGCGTTCCCAAGACAAAGCAGTTCAGCGGAAAATATATGAAGGCGGTGGAGGGCAGCGCTTCGGCCGTCTACGCCCAATACGCCATAATGATGAATTGATTTGACACTGCGCGCCGCGTTTTTTTACTTTAGATAACTAAATGACCGATCTTTCAATAATAGTTCCCGTGTACAACGAGGAGGCCGTGCTGGACGAATTTTTCAGGCGTCTGGGCGCGGTTCTCGCATCCATGTCGGGCTTTTCTGCAGAAATCATATTCGTCAACGATGGCAGTACGGATTCCTCGCAGGAAATTTTGGAGCGCCTGGCCCGTGCGGACGGCCGCGTGAAGTACATCAGTTTTTCTCGGAATTTCGGCAAGGAGGTTTCCTTGATAGCGGGGCTTAAACATTGCACGGGCCTCGCCGCAATACCCATAGACGCCGATTTGCAGGACCCGACTGAGCTCATCCCGCTTCTTGTTGAAAGATGGAAGGAGGGCTTTGACATCGTCAACGCCACCCGCGCCAATAGGGATTCAGATTCCGTTTTGAAGCGCAAAAGCGCCGAATGGTTCTACAAGGTCTACAACCTTATGTCTGACCATCCCTTGCCTGAACGCACGGGTGACTACCGCCTGGTCTCTCGCCGCGCCATAGACGCAATCCTGCGTTTGAAAGACAGGTCGCCCTTTATGAAGGGCCTCTTCAACTGGGTCGGCTTCAACACCTGTTCGGTTGACTACGTGAGGCCGCCGCGCGCAGCGGGCTCCACAAAATGGAACTACTGGCAGCTTTGGAACCTCGGGCTTCGCGGGATAGTCTCCAACACCACGTTTCCGCTGCGCGTTTGGACGTACATCGGCGGCGCGATATCGGTGCTCTCATTTTTTTACGCCTCGTTCATATTTTTAAGGACGTTGTTTTTAGGCGTTGATGTTCCGGGCTACGCGTCCTTGAGTGTCTGCATACTATTCCTCGGCAGCGTGCAGCTTGTGGCGCTCGGGATAATAGGCGAATATCTGGGCAGGGTGCTCACGGAGGTCAAGCACAGGCCGCTCTACGTGGTTGACAAATCCTTCGGCTTCAAGGACGACGCCTTTAATGATGATTGAAGCGTATTTCAACCCGCCAAAAAAACGCCGGAATGTCCCGGCGTTTTTTTTTACGTGCGCGCAAAGGGCTTAAAACTGTCAGACCGCGTATTTCAGCAGCACAAAGCCCGCCACGAGCAGGACGAAAAACGCCGTGGCGATGATGTTGAAATATTTGTCGATAAAGGGCTTCGCCTTCGGCCCCACAAAATAGATTATCAGGGCTACGGCAAAAAACCTCATTCCGCGCCCCAGAAACGACGCGGCAACCAGGTTCAGCAAAGACACTTCGCAGACGCCCGCGGCTATTGTGAAAACCTTGTAGGGTATTGGCGTGAGCGCCGCGCCGAAAATCGCGATGAAGGCGTTGTCCTGGTAGTATTTTTCAACCTCCGCAAAAACTTCGGGGGAAAACACGTAGGCGAAGAAAAAGTCCCGCGTGGCTTCCCATGCGAAGTGGCCTATGGCCCAGCCGAAAAGCCCGCCCACGACGGAAGCCAGGGTGCAGATGAGCGCGAGCCTGAACCAGGCTTTCGGCTTTCCAAAGACCATCGGGATTAGAAGCACGTCCGGCGGACTGGGAAAGAACGAAGACTCCGCGAATGAAATCACGCTCAGCGCGCTCGTACCGTAGGGTTTGTCGGCCCAAGACACCGTCCAGTCGTAAAGCCTGCGCATGATATTGGGTTTCTTGGTGTTCGCGTCTTTTAAAGGTTCGTCGTTCATAGCAATAAGTCCGGACAAGATGCAGGCTGTACGGATTCGTGTAAAGAGTATTTTTACGAATCTGCGCATACGCCATATGCAATTGACCGCGCTGCGATATGCGCCGCGCGCATCAGGAATATCCTACCGTATATCGCGCACCAGCCTGACAAAATTTGAGCCAGAAACCAAATCTCCCTGAGGTCCGAATCCTTTTCCTATTCTATCCGGAGTTTCAACTTTCCGTTCTGCGCGCTGGCAGCCCGCCCCGTGTGCGTCGATGGGAGAGAGTTCATTTTGGCCCCTCAATTTTAACAGTCCCTTGCCCACGCCAAAGGCTATGTAGACGGCGTTTGAAGCGCTCTCTCCGCGCGCCTTCAAATGCGTGGTGGAACTCCAAAAATACGGATACGTTCCGTCGCGCAATTTTGTGATGTCAAAAATCTCGTCTATTGCGGCGCTGCGGGTTTTTGCCGGAGACCTCTTGTAGTCCACAATACTTTGCAGCTCTTTTGCGTTTGGCACGCGCCAGTCTGAATGGCCGAGATATTTTTCGGAATTCATCTCTTCGGCATACGCAAGGGCCCCGGGGAAGGTGAAGCCTTTTTTACTGTCTGCTTTTGACCACATCAGCCCCGTCGCCTCGTCTGAAATTGTGCCGTCAGAATTGTCCTTGAACTTGTTTTTGCCGTATGAATTGCCGCCTCGCACAAGATAAACTCCAAATTTCTTGTCCGTATTTTCGCGGCGCATGAAAATTGGGTAAGCCTTAATGCGCCCGTCCGCAAAATTAACGCCAAAAACGGAGTCGTCATTGTGCATTGTTTTGCCGGTGTAAAGGGTGCCGGATGCAAACTGGCTGTCTATTATTCTTTCTCCGCAAAGGGCGTATTTGAAGTCGAAAAACTTGGTGTCTATAAAAGGTTTTGCATTTTCCGGCGCGCTGTTCATCTCCCTTGAACTCACGTCCGTGCCTGAAAATAGAATCAGCGAATAGAGCTCTTTAATTTCCGGTAGACGCCAATCCGAATATCCGCCAATCCTGCATTCTACGGCGTATTTGCGCGCTTCAGATAGGGGAAGCACTCTGTATGACTTTGTCCACATCAGCCCCGTGACCTCGTCTTGAACCGTACCGTCTCCCTTGTCTGAATACTTGGGAGCGTTCCCTGCATATTGGGCGTCCTGGCCGTAATAAGGTTCGCCTTTTTGGGGTGGGGGAATTTCCTTTTCGGCGTCGTAATACGACGTTTGGCCGGTGTCTACAATGTTATAGTCATACCCCGAACAAATTGCCGTAGTGAGGCAACAAGCCGACACCATCAAAACTTTTAATTTTAGCATAGGCGAAAAAACGCAGGCCGCCGCCCAAAGTTTCGGCCCGCGTAAAGATTTCTAAAATATCT
>JAVBSZ010000220.1:0-10161 GCA_031556415.1 Opitutales bacterium
CACTCGCTTCGCTCGGGCGGATTGTTTCACAATCCGTTCCGTCTCGGGTTTCGCTTCGCTCACCGCTCGCCGTCGCCCGAAGCGTTCGTCAAATATTTGTGGAGAATGGCGTCAACCTTGAGCACGGTGATGGGCTTCAGAAGGGCGTCGTCAAAGACGCGGTCTGCGTCCTCCATCTGGGTGTCGGCGGTGACGACGACGATGGGGATGCCGGAAAGGGAGGGATCGGCCTTGGCTAAGCGGGCGAACTCCTCGCCGTTCATTTCTGGCATCCAGAGGTCCGTAAGGATGAGGGAGGGGCGGCGGGTTTTGGCCTTTTCCAGAGCCTCTTTGCCGGACGAGGCGCGCTCAACCTTGACGCCGAGCTTCTTTAAAATGGCCTCGAGCACGTTGAGATTCATGATGACGTCGTCGACGATGAGAATCTCTGCGTCGGAGAAGGAAACCTTGCTTGCAAAGGGGTCGCGCAGGGTGCGCGCGGAGCTTGGCGCCTCGACGTCGGAAACCTCCACGTTGGGGATGGACATGGTGAATTTGCTGCCCTCGCCCAGGCGGCTTTCAACCTGTATTGAGCCGCCCATCTCGCGCATGAGGCGCTGAGATATTGCGAGCCCGAGCCCAGTACCCTCGTAGGCGTTGAGGCCTTTTACGAGGTTCTGCGGCTGGCGTTCGAAGGGGTTGAAAATCTTTTCGATGTACTCCGGATGTATGCCCATGCCGGTGTCGCTTACGCTTATGGACAGCAGGCCCGAGGTCCTCGCGGTGCGCACAAAAAGCACTTCCAGGGAAACCCCGCCGTGGTCGGTGAACTTCACCGCGTTGCCCATTATGTTGACGAGAACCTGCTTGAGGCGCAGGGTGTCGAGCATCAGCGGGGGCATTTCAGGGGAGACCTCGGCGGATATGCTTATGCCGGCCTTTTCGGTGCGGAAGCGGAATATGCCCAGAAGCTCGTTTGCCATTTCGCGCATGTCGGTGGGCGTTTTGACCATTTCCATCTGGCCGCTTTCCAGCTTTGAAAGGTCCAGCACGTCGTTGACGAGCGTCAGCAGTGCGTTGGCGGAAATGTTGATGTTTTTGAGGTTGTCTATCCTCTCGCTTTCCGAGATTCCGCGCGCCTGCGAAAGCTCGCTGTAGCCTATCACTGCGTTGAGCGGCGTGCGCAGCTCGTGGCTGATTGTGGCGAGGAAGAGGCTCTTGGCCTTGTCGGCGGCCTTTGCGGCCTCAACCGCCTTGACAAGCTTCCTGTTGTTCTCGTTGAAGTCCGTCATATCCACGGAGCTGACAATGGCGTTGGCCACCTTCCCGCCCTTGTCGGATATGGGGTAGGCAAGGTTCAGATACTCGCGCGAATTGACGGCCGACTCGAAGCTGACGGGCCTGTTGCCGTAAACGCACTTCATTATGTGCATTTCGCTGTCTCCGGCGAAAATCTTTTTCTGCTCGCCGTTTTTGCCGAGCATTTCGTCAAGCGGCATATCCATCATTTTTGCGGCCGCGGGGTTCGCCCTGGTGAGCAGGCCCTTCTTGTCGTACATCAGGATGGGTATCTGGATGGAGTCGAGCATCAGGGACTTTTCGGCCTCGCTGTATTCGAGGACTTCAATCACGCGCCTGCCCTCGAGGAAGAGCTCGAAAATCTTCGCTATGCTCTGCAGCATGTTTCTGTCGGCGTCGGTAAAGATGTGGGCCTTCTTGACGAAGTCTATGCCGACGAAGCCCCAAAGCCTGCCGGCGCTCCAGATGCCGGCGGTGAGGAGCGTCTTTATGCCCTGCGCCTGCAGCACGGGCCTGGAGTCCAAAAACTCCGGCGTATCGTCTTCGGCAAGATTGTCGGTGCTGACAAGCCTGCCCTCGGAAAAGGCCTTCGTCCAATGGTACACGCAGTCATCGGGCACGTTCTGCAGGAAGAGGCGCTGCGGCTCTATGCCGTCGGCGCACCATTCCGCGGTGTTGTTGATTTCCGCGCGCACGCCGTCGTAGACGAATATGTAAGACCTGTCGGCGCCCAGCTGCATGCCCATGATTTCCAGCGCGGCGTCGGAGAGCGACTGTATGTCGCTGCCGGAAAGCGCGAACTTGAGACACTCGTTGACGATCCTCTCGTGCTCGACGGTGGTCTGCAGCTCCCTGCGCATATTTTCAAGCTCCGTGACGTCCACGGAGACGAGCATGACGCTGTCCTTTCCGAACTTTCCGGCGGGCAGCTTTGAAAGCACGCCGCGCTTGCGCCTGCCGGCCCAGTCGTAAAGAACGACCTCCTCCCCGCCGTCTTGGCTGACGCGCTCGTACGCGGGAAAGAAGTCCCCCATGAACTCTTCCATGGCCTCGTACTTTCTGAACTCCGAAATGTTTTTGCGCCTGCCTTCCGCGGCGTCAAGGGTGTCGAGCGCCTCGGACTGCCTGAAGACGATGTTTCCAGCGCCGTCGAATACCACAATGGAGACGGGAAGCTTGCTGTAGATGAAGTCGTTCCTTTCGGCGTGCGTGTAGCGCCTTATGCTCCACATCAGCCAGAGCACGAGCCCCGCGGCCGCCGCTATGCCGAAAATTATGTAGTACTTGTACTCGAAGAAGAAGTTGCGCGGCTTGCCCACAACCAGCGAGCCGACAGGGAGGCTGCCTTCGGCGATTCCGTACTTTTCCATCACTTCCCAGTTGAACTTGAGAACCTCGACGGCGGAAAGCGGGGGGATTTCGCGTATGGGGAAGCCCTCAAGCACGTTTTCCGCCACGCTGGCGGCTACCCTTCCGTCTATGATGCCGTTGGACATGTAGCCGCCGAGCACGTTCGGGTTGTGGAGGTCTATCAGCGAAAAAACCGGCCCGCGCGCCACGCTCAAAATCTTTTCTATGCTGGAGGTGTAGGAGACGAAAAGCTCGCTTTTGGCGCTTTTCCAGTTCCCGTAGATGATGAAGGAGTCCTTCTGCATGGCGGACACCATCCTGAGCATTTCGTCCGTAGAATAGTCGTTCCCATTGAGATATATCACCTTCGCCCCCGCGAAGTCCGCAAGGGCCTTTTTCGCGTTTTCCTGCACGGCGACGCCCTCTATGGAGGAGTCCGTAATGACGGCAATTTCCTTGGTGTTCGGAAGTAGCCTCATCCCCAGCTGGACGTTGCGGAAAACCTCCACATTTTGCTTAACCACTGTGGAATTGGGATGAGCCGAGGGTGCGAAGGCCAGAAACTCCGGAAAGCCGCAGAATACTATGGGGATGTCTCTGAGGTCGGTCTTGTAATAGGCCTTGAAGAGGTCGTATATCGGCATGTCGGAGAGGATGAGCGCGTGGGGCCTGTCCTCCCGTATTTTGCCGAGCACGGTTTTTATGATTTCGTCGTTGGCCGACATATCCCCGCCGCGCAGGGAATACAGCTCAAGCAAGCCGATCTCCACCGGCATGCCGCTCGCCCTGAAATACTCGTTGAACCCGTCAAAAACGTCGCGCGCCCAGTCGTACGAGAACGCGTACGACGAAATGAAGAGTATGCGCTTCGTTTCCACCGTTTTAGGCGCCGGCTCATTCGCGCCGACAAAGGAAGCCGGAAACGCTAAAAACGCCATGGCCAAAACCAGAATCAATGTCGGCTTAAACTTCATCATCAAAAAAAACGCGGGCGCGTTAATTATGCAATGGGAAAAAGTGTCGACGTTCATGTTTGATATGTCAACACTTATGCGCCCTCATGTGGATTTTAAAACGGATGGGAGACTATTAAACGCGCTTTTCGTTGTAAAGCCTTATCTCAAAAATCTGCGCCGAGATTTCCCCGTAAGTCTCCTCCACGCAAAGCCTGATTTTATCGGCGCTCACGGTTTCCGAAAGCTTGCGGGAGAAAAGGCGTTTGAAGTTGCCGTCAACCTCAAGCACCCTTTTCCACTTCCCGCCGAGGCTGCATTCCACGAAGAATTTTTTGACGCATTCGCGCGGGAAATCCTCCGAATGCAGGGAGTTGGGTTTGAAGTTCGTGTTGAACGCGCATTGGATGACGTTGAAGGAGACGGGCTTTTCAAAGTCCAGAAAAACGCTCTGCGGAAGCGGCTTTGATTTTGAGGACTCCCACATGTTGCTGTCCGAACCTATCTGCCGCGCCCAGCCGTTGACCACATTTTCGGGGCGGGTATCCGCGCTTTCAAAGCTGTCCGCGCTTACTTTCGCAAGGCGCGCCAAATCCGCGGGGTCGGAATTCTTGATTTTCGGTATGTACTGGTCGTCCCGCAGAAGCCGCTGCTGGAGCTCGGCGGTTTTCATTTTGCCGAGCTCGCGCGGGGAGAGTTTGTATTTCAGGCAGAGCGCCGCCGCCGTGCCGCCCGCCTGCCCCATCAGGGCGCACTGCGCCTGCACGCGCACCGTGCCGAGCGCTATGTGGCTTACGCTGGCGTTGCGCCCGGCCATGAGGAGGTTTGCGATGTTTTTTGAATAGAGGCAGCGGTACGGTATTTCCGCAACGTCCTTGAGCGCGATGTCGCAGTCGTAAGCGCTATTGGGGTCGAAGATTCCCAGCGGGGAGTGCACGTCCAAGCTCCAGCCCGTATGCCCTATGACATCGTCAAAATGTTTTGAACTCGTAAGCTCATCCTGGCTTAAAATGTGGTCTCCCACGAGCCTGCGCGTCTCGCGCTTGCCCGTCATAAAGGGCAGGTATTCCAAAGAGTAATTTGCGCAGAGCTCCCGCTTCTCCCACTCGTTTTTGACGTAGTTCCAGAAGCTGTAGTTGATACGCAGAAGCTCGTCGCGCGCCTCTTCGGGGGCGAACAGGTCGTCAACCTTTCCGTCGTGCTCAAACCACCATTCGCCCCTGGTTATGGAGGGCGAGAGCTTTTTGAAGGCGCCCCGCTTCGCCTTCCATGCGTCTGAAAACGCGTAGACCCACGCGGGGCTTTTGAATTTGACTTCACTCGCGTGCTCGCGCGTGCGGTAGAACATACCGCGTTTAAAAAAGTCCCTGCTGCCGCGCAGCGTCCCGCTCATGGTGATGCTGTCGGGCTGGGCGGGCGCGGCGCTCTCACCGAACTCGTCCCTGCCCTCCCGCCCCAGCCTGAACTGCGCTCCCGCGTAATACCCCAGCCACGCGTCGCCCGTGCAGTCCATGAAAATCTTTCCGCGAAGTTTTGACTTCAGTCCGCTCAATGTGGAAACGATGTCCACCCCGCTTATCCTGTCCGCGGATTTTGACGCGCCCACAACGCGCGCATCCCTGATGAGGCTGATATTCGGCTCGGCGTCGATTAGGCTTTGCAGAGCCCTGCCGAGGTTGGGAAGCCATCCGTTGGCCTTGCCAAGGCGCACCGCCTCTTCGATGATGCCGCCCTCGCGCATGAATTTGTCCTTGTGCCAGCGCGCCGCGCCTTCGGTGATTACGCCGATTTCGTCGCTGGCGTTTCCGCCCACGACGGGCCTGTCGCAGATTAGAACGGTCTTCGCGCCCATGCGCGCGGCGGCTATGGCGGCCGCGCAGCCCGCGGGGCCCGCGCCGCAGACGACCACTTCCGTTTCGCCCAAGTCTTCGGCCTCCTCGCTCAGGCCCATGAGGCGGCGTCTCTCCTTGCAGAATGCGTCGAGCTCTTTCGGCGGCGCGTAATCCAAATCGCGCGTGAGGATTATGGACGAACACCTGCCGAAGTCGCCCGTCATGTCTTTTATGGAGAGCGCGGTTTTCCCCACGCCGAGCTCGAAGACTCCGCCGTCCCGCCAGCACCATTCGTCGGAATTCTGCGAGCCGAAAAGCGTTTCGGAAAATTTTCCGCCCACGCCTATTTTGAAGATGCCGGGTGCGTAGCCCTTTATCCAGTTGCGCGAGCGCGCCCAGAGCCTGTACTTGCCAGCGCTTGAAATTTCCAAATTTGTTTCGGCGTTCTTGACGGGGTTGGACGCGCCCGCCGCAATCAGATAGGATGAGCCCATGAAAGCCGCAAACTGCGTGTCGAGCGCCCAGCCGCCGTAGTCCGCAAAGTCCGCGGCGTCCAGCCACAGAAAGCCCTCCACGGCCTCGCGCACGTCGCGCGGGGTCTCGTCTTTGCGGAAGGGAAGGCGGTCCGGAGACTCCGGCGCATCCTCGTAAAACTTCGGCGGCAGGAACGCGAAGGCCCCGTTTGAGCATCCCAGCGCGCCCAGAGTGAGCGTGCCCTTCCTGATAAATTCCCGTCTTTTCAGATCCTTTTTCCTTTTGTACTCTCTTAATTCCGCCTATTTTTTCACCAAAAGCTCGCGCGTCGTCGCGCCGACCTCGTCGCTGAATTCTCCCTTGTTGCCGTCCCAATCGACGGCGCGCACGCGGTAGCGGTACGCCGTGTGCGGCTTTAGCTTCTTGTCGTCATAGGCCACAACCGTTGAATACTCCCCGCCCGTGACTTTTGCAACAAAGCTTTCTGCGGACGGCGCAAAACCGGCCTCCTCGCTCCTGTACAGCTCGTAGTAGGCAACGTCGCTTTCCGGATTCTTTCCCCACTGCAGATAGAGCACGCTGCGCTCGTCCCCGCGCCACGCGCTGGGCGAAGACACAAGCGGGTTGTAGAAATCGCCGACTTTTGCGGGCGCGGAAGGCCCCCGCTCAAGAGTCCGAGCGGGCACGGATTTTGAAACGCCCAGAGACATCGCGGAAGAATCCACGGCCATGACGCGGTAGTGGTATGTTTTTCCGGCGTCGAGCAGGGCGTCCTCATAACGCGCTCCGTTTACCGACGCAAGCAGGCACCACGCGCCGATTTCGAAACCCTCCCGCGCGCCCCTGTAGACATTGTACTGCGCCGCGCCCGCAATCTCTTTCCATACAAGGCCCGCGCGGTTGTCTGAAATTTTTTCAACGCGCACTTCGGGCAGCACGGGCGAAAGCCGCGCGCTTGCGCGCAGACGCAGGTTGAGCGCGCCAAAGGGCGCAACATCCATGCTTTTGCCCGCCATATCTTCGCTAATATCCTCCGCCGTTCCGCATAAGGCCTGGTTAAAATCTTTGCCGAAACCGAAATCCAGTCTGACATCTTTTGCGCCCGTTCCGCCGCTTTCCTGCAGGCGCATGAAGAGCCCGCCGCCCTGCTCTTCCGCGAGTTTGAGTGTGAGCAGGCGCAGGTTTTCAGCGTTCGAAGAAATGAAACTGTGCGAAGTTTTTTTAAGCTTTCCGCCTTGCACTGACTCTATCGTAAGCGCCATGGGCGGGTTCGTGAGGGCGTCCGCCTCGCGCGCGACCTTCGCCGCGTCGAAAGGCCCCGCGCGGCTGATTATTGAATAGCGCGCGCGCAAATTTATGTGCGATGGGCCCACGACGCTCGCGTGCTCGTAAAGCCCGTCGTTGGCAAGGTAAGAGTACATGCTCCCCTCCTTCGGCGCGCCCTCAAGCGTGTTTTTCTTTTCGCGGATTTTTCCGAACTCGAACACGTGAGTGTCAAGCTGCACGAGCGCAACGGTGAGGTCGTTATTGTATACGGCCGCCCAAGTGTCCGCGGCGTGGTAGGCGTCGGTACCCAGCCCGGCCTGGTCTTCAAAGGCGTCGGCGTCGCAGCCGTTCAGGTCGACGCGAAAGTGCGGGTTCGGGATGTCGAACTCAAACGCGTAATACGCGTGGCGCTGCCAGCGCGGGCGGCCAAGACCGAGGTCGGCAACATGCAGAAGCGTATTGTCTATGTCTATGCGCTTTGCGTGAGCGGGCAGCGTCACGCGCTGGATTATCTTCGCGCCGCTGTGTTCGTCTTTGACGCGCACAGCAACCGTACGCTCCAGCGCGCTCTCCTCGCATTCAAACTCCGCATTTTGCGGTGATGAAAAAGTTTTGTTCGCGTCTTTGGAATACACAAGCACGTTTGCGCCGCGCGCGGAAGCCTGCCTCAGAAGTTCGCGTCCCAATTCCTTGTCGAACACCGAAACCATCGCGCCGTTCGCGCCGAACTTCACGCGGTAAAACTCGTTTTCAATTTCCGGAGGGGAGTCTGAAGCGCGCCTTTCGATTTTCTGAACCTCCCCGCTTTCAAGCGTGTAAAGCGCGTATCCGAATGAAGGGATATTATCCGCAAGAAATTTCAGTTTTCCGTTTTCAAACACGCTCGGAACCTGTGAGCCGGAAGCGTCAAGCACGAGTGTTTTTTCATTCAGGCTTTCCGGCAAAGCGCACTCAACCTGCGCGGAAACTTTTTGCAGATTTGGGTTGAAGACGAGCACGCTTTCCCCGCGCGTTTCCACGTTCAGCGCGAGGGCCTTAAGCGCGCGCTCACTCTCGCCGCGCGCGGCGTCGTCCGCGTGCTTTATCCAGGCGCGCTTCTGCAGCCATGTGTCGTAAATGGTGCGGCCGCTGTAGTTGCTCACGCCGTAGCCGTGCTCGTCATTGCAGACGAGGGCGTCCCACGCGCGGCGCAGGCGCAAAGCCGGATACGCGCAGGCAGAGTCCGCAAGAAACGCGAGGGCTGAAAGCTTTTCCGCCGTGGCAAGCAGCCTGTCCGCGTTCTTCTTTTTTGCGAGCAGCTCCGGCGTGGAAAGCGGGTGCAGCGCCCAGCCGCCGCTTATCGCGCCTTTGAGCACGGGTATGTCTTTGCCGAAACGCTTTTCAACCTCGCGGAAGGGCTCCGCCAAATCTCCCACCGTCCTAAGTTGCGGGGAGCGCCATTTTTTGTTCCACGCGCGCGCGGCGTTCGCAAGCGTGAGGTTTGTTGATTCAAAATCGTTGTCGTCATAGTTTGAAACCATCCAGACATCGTAAGGATAGCGCTCTTCAAGCTTTGCGAGGCGGCGCGCCATCTGCGGCTCTATGTCCTCCGGCAGGAGCCACAGCGGGGTGCGCGCCGTGCAGGTCTGCAGGCCGAATTCCTTTGCCGCCCACACATAAACCGGCGCCGTCCATACGAGGAGTTTTGATTCACCGTCCGCGCCCTGCCAGTAGAACAGGGACGGGAGATGCGTATCGTACTCCGCGCCCGTGCTGCTTTTGCCGACGCTCGGCGGGTTCCAGTCATTCGGAAGGAAGGCCAGGTATTTTATGCCCGCGCCCGCGTATGCGCCGACCATGGGCCAGGAGAGGCCGTTGTTGTCCGCCATTATCATCGCATCCGAACTGATGCCGAAGCGCCTGCGCGTTTCCGCAGCGTAATACGCGCTTCTGAAAAGCTCCTCCTTGCCGAATGCCTGCGTGTGGTTTCCGGAGTGCGACGCTCCCACGCCTATGAGCCCCTTCTTCGCGTAATTTTCCACGAAGTTTTTCACCTCCGCCGCCGAGCGTTCCTGGACAAAATTGTTCCACCACCACTGCCCTTCTATGACGTACCTGTAGCGCGCGGCCTCGTCCTCCCAACCCGCGCATTCGTCGGCGAGTTTCATGGCCATATCCGTAAGACGCACGGTCTCACCGCGCTGTACGTACTGCGTCCTGTGCAGGCCTATGTCCACATGCGTGGATTTTAAAATATAAAGGGTCCACCTGCGCGGCGTTTTCCATTCGATTTCTTTTTGCGCTAGAACCTCCGCGCCCCTCGCCAAAGCCCATCGCGCGGAAATATTTTCTTCGGGCTCCGGCAGAAGAACGGAAAGCTCGCTTTCGCCCGCGGGGATTTTCCCAAGCGGCGCGGAAGCGAGAAGCTTTGCGCCCGCGCGCACTTCAAGGGCGCAGCCTTCAAGCGCCTCCGAACTTTCAACATTTAGGATTATCTTCTGGCGCGGCTGGGCTTCATTGCTGACAAGGCTAGTCTGAAAAACACCAAACTTCACGCTGCCCGCATCCGCGCTATAAGCGCACAAAAACGCGAGCTGCACAAATAGCGTAATCTTCAAAAAATTTCTCATTCAAATTATCCCCCTATACCCGCCGCATAACGCCGGCTCGAACGGCGAAAAACTAACAGCCCCCAAGCGCATACGTCAACAAAAAGTTCCGCACGCAACATGCGGAACTTTTTCATTCAATCCATCCACGTGCGAAGCGCGCAGACATTTGACTCACCGCTTTAGCGGCATCTGGAATAAAACTCAAGGCGCTCTCTATTTTGGCGCAGCAAGCACTTCCCTACGGCGCAACGATTTTTCGATGCAGAAGCAGGCGCAAAAAAATTCCGCGCTGGGAGTGTACAGATTAGTACATGACCTGTGCGGAATTCTTTTTGCAACGAACTTCTGTGCGAAAAGCGTTCGTCGTTAGTATTTGAGGCGGTACGGACCGGAAATGCTGTTAAATAGCATATCCCC
>JAVBSZ010000118.1:0-3081 GCA_031556415.1 Opitutales bacterium
GCATGCTTGACGCAAGCGTGGTAGGCGACATCTTTGCGGCACCGGGCGCCCCCAACGTCCTTGAAGCGCTCAAGATGTTCAGGCGCGACGCGGGCATCGTACTCGTCGTCCTCAACCATGCCGGAGACGTGATGAGCTCCAACATGGCGCTCCAACTTGCAAAGCGCGAGAACATCAAAATTGCAAAAATCCTCACGGCCGAGGACGTGAGCGCTGGCCTTGAAACACCGCTTAACGACAGGCGCGGCCTTGCGGGCTGCATCCCTCTCATCAAGGTGATAGGCGCGGCGGCGGAAGCGGGCAAAAGCCTGGAGGAAATCGTCGAAATCGGCGAACGTTTCAACAGGCAGATGGCGACCCTAGCCGTGGCGATGTCGGGCTGCACGCACCCGCAGAACGGCCAGACCATCACGGAGCTTCCCGATGACGAGATGGAAATCGGCATGGGGCAACACGGCGAAGCCGGTGGCGGGCGCACAAAAATTCTGACTGCGGACGAAACCGCGGAGCGCATGGTGGAGCAGCTTTTCAAGGTCACGAACCTCAAGGGCGGCGACGAAGCCTTCCTCATAATCAACGGCACGGGCGCAACAACCTACATGGAGATGAACCTCGTCTTCCGCGGCGCCGCAAAATGGCTTGAGGCGCAGGGCGTGAAGGTTTCAAAGGGCCTCATTTCCGAAATACTGACCGTGCAGGAGATGGCGGGCTTCCAGATGATACTCTGCAGGCTTGACGCCGACCACCTGCCGCTTCTGAACGCCAAGAGCGACGCCCCGTATTGGACCTGCATCGGTTAATTTGATTCGAACGCATCTGCAAAATGAACTTCAACCTCGAACTTGCAAAAAAGA
The DNA here is from genome assembly GCA_031556415.1 of Opitutales bacterium. Lineage (GTDB taxonomy): Bacteria > Verrucomicrobiota > Verrucomicrobiia > Opitutales > Intestinicryptomonadaceae > CALXQW01. The sequence goes on from JAVBSZ010000118.1 coordinate 855, forward strand.
TTTTCGCCGCCGCAAAGCGCGCGATGATTGAAAACGAAATCGAATTCTCAAAGCTCGACGCGGCGACGGGCGACGGCGACCACGGCACGGCGATTAAGGCCGCCGTCTCCACGGCGTCGGACACTCTGGCTGCCGCGTCGGATTTGAAAAGCGGCTTCTTTGACGCGGGTTTCGCCACGATGTCTGCGACCAGCGGCTCAACCAGCACGCTTTTCGGCTCCCTTCTGATGGGCTTTTCCGACGGCGTGAAGGAAGACGCAACTGAGCTTTCCGCGTCCGAGCTTTGCGCGGCGTTCGAAAGCGCGCTGGCCAACGTTCAGATGCAGACGCAGGCCAAGGTTGGGGACAAAACTTTGATGGACGCCCTCATACCCGCGGTTTCCGCCATGAAGGGAGCGGGGGGCGTTCCGGAGCTTTTTGAAAAGGCCGCCGCCGCGGCGGAGCAGGGCGCGAAGGACAGCGTGAACTATCAGGCCCGGTTCGGCCGCGCGCGCAACCTTGCGGAAAAATCCATAGGCGTTGCCGACGCAGGCGCCACTTCAATGGCTTGCATTTTCAGAACTTTTGCGCAAGAGTGTGCGTGAAAGTAGTCTGAAAACGCAATGAATAAAACCGCCGCGCTCCTTCTCTGCCTTTTGACGCCTGCCTTTCTTCTCGCCGAGAGCGCAGCTCTGAAAAATTTGAGGGGGCTTCTGGATTCCGGCAAGCTTGAAGAAATAATAACAAATTACGCGGAGCAAATACACTCCCTTTCAGCGGAGGAGGCCTTCTGCGTTGCAATGGCGCATTATATGTCCGAGGACGACGACGCGGCCCAGAAGGCTTTTGACGTCGTCATAAAAAAAGACCCAAAATTTGCGCGGGCCTATGCGAACAAGGGCGCTTCGCTGGTGTGCACTGAGGATTTTGAGGCGGCCGCAAAATGCTACAAAAAGGCCGTCGAACTCGAGCCCGAAAATGAGCGCTTCAAATTCGGCCTAGCCGGCGCCTATTTCAAAATGGGAAAATGGAAGGAGTCTTTGGCTGTGTACGAAACGCTGAAGGATTCCGAAAATGAAGCAGGCGTGGCAAGGTTCAGAAGCGCCCTCATTTTCATCGAATTGGGGGAGAAGGAGAGGGCGCTGGCGGCCTTCTATTCCGCCAAGGAAAAGCTGGACCGTCGGGACGCCGGCTATAAAAGCTCCCTTTACAACATCGGGATGGAGGAATTTTTTAGGGGGGATTACGGCAAATCCGAGGCCGCCTTTCTTGAAGTCGCGGAGGTCGACCCGCAAGACTATCAGGTGCTTGCCAAGCTCATTCAGGTTTATTGCGCGCAGAACAAGCCCGGAGAAATTAAAAAGTACAGGGACGCCCTTTACAGGCTGCGCGCCGCAGGGAAGCTGAAAGGCGCGCTCGCGGGCATGTTCTGCTTTGACCAGTTCAAGTGGAAGGACATGGAAATCATGGCGTTTGAGCGCTATGAAAGCGGCGGCGGCACGAGCGTCTACATCAAGCACAAGTATTTTGTGCGCGATAAAGATTCAAGCGACCCCGCAAATCCGGATTTGGTGATTCAGACGGAGTATTCGCCCGCAGTCTCCTCCATGAAAGGCAAGGAGGTTTTCGTGCTCTGCTCGCAGAAGGGCGAATTGCACTCCACATATCCTTATTCTCTCGCCGAAGACGTCCCTTATGAAACTCTGCGCAATTTGGTTATAGGCGTTTTGGAAGGGAAGATAGTTCCCGGCGCGTCTTCCAAACCGAATACGGACGAAACGGGAAAATACAGCGGTTCCACTATATATGTTAATATGGAATAGGCTGATGAGAGTATTTTTTGTCTGCATAAAATTTTTTTGAACTTTTTTTATTTTCCAGCGTTTGAAACATAATGCGGAATTTGATTTCGCAAAATAAACCACCAAAAAAAATGAAAAAACTGATTCTCATATTGTCAATATGCGCCTCGGCGTTCTGCTATGTTTCCGCACAGGAGGCGGGCAGCTCTGAGGACTCCTCCAAGCCCGCCCAGTCCGACAAGGTAGGCAAGGGCGCCAAGGACAGGGGCAAGCGCGGCGAAAACCACGGCGAACGCAAGGGTAAGAAGGAAGGCGAAGCCAAGTCGGAAGACCAGGAAGCTCCCGACGCCAAGCCCGACAAAAAGCCGGACGCTGCTCCGGATCCCGACAGCAGGCCTGACATGAAGCCCGACCAGAAGCCGGACTCCAAGCCCGACGCCAAACAG
>JAVBSZ010000102.1:0-5943 GCA_031556415.1 Opitutales bacterium
GTCCCTGTTTTGGACGAGCTCCACGAGCATTTTGTTGCAGGGCGCGGGGGCGTCCTTCGCGGTGTCAAAGGCCTTGTCAACATCCCCGCAGTCCAGCGCGAAGGCGATTTTTGTGACGAGGCTCTGCGGCGCGCGCCTTATCCTGTAAATCTGTACGCATTTTACCGCGCACACCAGCAGCGCCACCGCGCCGAAGGCGATGATGGGGAACATCCATATCCCGCCCGCCTCGAATTTTTCGGCGAAGCTCATGCCGGAAAAGTCCGTGAGGGATTTCTCGGTCTTATGCGTTTCCACGGGGAGCGAGCGCGTTTTTCCGGAAAGGAATCCGGAGATTTCCTGGGCGCGGTCTTCTGCGTATATCCTGGAAATTTTTTTCTGCTCGAAGCCGGAAATCATGTAGGCTTCAGGGGAAGTGTCGGACGCGAAATAGCCGAAGGGCCCCAGCCTGAAGAAGCTTCCGCTCTCCGTCTTTTTGCGCCCGCCCACATCCCTTTCGAACTCGATTTTGCGCGGCTTGAGCGGGCTGAATACCAGGGCGTCCATGGCGCGGAGCCTTTCGAGAACAATTGAGGAAATTTCAAAATCCCCCCTCCCGTATTTTGGCTGGGAGAGACCGGTTGCCACGCTCTCAAAGGAATGGACGTCCTTTAAAATTTCCGACCTTGCGCCTTCAAAAAATTCCGCCTGAGCTTTTGCGGCTTCAAGGGAAATTTCCGCGTTCTCCACGCCTTTGAGCTCCGTTTGCAGGGCGCCGACGCGTTTCCTCAGCGCGGATATTCTTTCAGCCTGGGCTGAGCGCCATTGGGCGGAGGCGTCCTGAAAAGACTTCGTTTGGGCGATGACTTCGCCAAGCTCCTTTTTTGCGTCGGCCAGGGCGTCCGCATGCGTCGCGCACAGGGGCAGAATTAGAAGCAGGGCCGATGCCAGAAATTTTGAGCGCATCCTATTTTTCCTCCCCGTCCTTTATTGTCACGCTTTTCAGATCCATGCCCTCCACCGGAAAGGCGAGGCCGATTGAAGTGAGTGCGGGGCCTTCGTAAAGCTTCATGTCGCGCCGCAGCAGTTCGTCATAGGCCCTGAAGATTTCGCGAAGCTTTTCGGCGGCGGAGAGCGAAGGGTTTTCAAAGGCCTTTGAGAGGCCCTCGGCGACATCCCCGCAGGAATTTTTAAAGGCGGGGTTCAGGCGTATTTCCTTCACCAGACCGCCTGCGGCCGCGTCAAGCTGGGCGGAAAGGGCGTCAAGAATTTTGCGGGAGGCCTCTACGGAATCCAGAAAGTCCTTCGCGGTTTCGCGCCTCTTTGCGGCGCTGTCTTTTGCCGTTTCTATGGCGGCTTTTATTTGCGCCTCGAGCTCCTCAAGTGCGGAAATTTCGGCAAGAATTTCGAGCTTCTCCCTTTCAAAGGCGCGCTTCTGCTCCTCCAAAAACACGCGCGCTTCCACGGTCTGGCGCGAGATCTCTATGAGCGCGGGCGCGGCGGACTTTTCCTGCGCCGGCAGCGCGGGCAGGGCGCAGGAAAAAATTGTCAGGATGAAAAATCTCTTCATTTAAAATTCAAAACTAATTAAGCTTGACCCTTGCCACGCGCGTTTCAGAAGTTCCCTCAACCATGAGCACGACCTCCTTTGCGCTTTCGTCCTTCTCAATTTCCGAAAGAATTTTCACGGCGCTTTCGTAGCCGTCTATCTTTTCGGAGTTGATTTCCTTGACCCAGTCAAACGCGTAGACGCGCGCGGGCGTTGCGGAGGCGGCGGGGCCGTTGGGTTTGACCCACCGTATGACGGCGCCCTTGGTGGTGCCGTTCAGAATCCTCCTTGAAGAGGCGTCGTCAAAAACGAACTCGCGCACGGAGAGGCCGAGGCGCGGGAAGTACGCGCTCTGCGCCTGCTTCATTGATTTTGGAGAGGCCGCGAGAACCGCTTCAAGCGTTTCCATTTCAGATTTGCCCTCTTTTATCACGTCGATTTTCAACGTGTCGCCTATCTTCATCTTGCGTATGGCGATTGAAAATTCCATGCCCAGCGCGTATTCCGGATTGGTGTTTTTAAAGCGCTTTGAATTGAGGCCCACGATGATGTCGCCCTTTTTAATGCCGCACTTGTCGGCCGCGGAGCCTTCAACGACGCCGCCCACGGATATGCCGCTCTCGCCGTCCTTGAAGCCGAGGAATTTTGCGACATCGCGCTTTATCATCTGCGTGTCCATTACGCCGAGGTACGCGTGCGGGTCTCCGTCCGGATTGGATGGTATCATCTTTGCGGCCTCGTCTATGCACTCCGCGCCGAGGATGGTATCCGTCAGCCAGGAGTCCGTTATGCGCGCCTTGAAGCGCCTGTCGTTCTGCGCCTGTATGGTCACGTAGCTCACCGTGTTTTCCACGCCCATGCCGAGGAATTTCCCGTCTTCCGTGAACAGCGGCCCGCCAGACGACGTCGCGGAACCCACGCTTATCAGCTGCCTGTACGGGTGCTCGATGACGTATCGCACCTTAGAATTCATGAAGCAGGCGTCATACGAAAACACCTCGCCGATTATGCCTATGCCCCAGATGTTGTCGGCAATTTTCACTTCCCCGCGTCCGAAGGCGGTGTAGGGCATGAGGTTCTTGGGAGCCTCGCCGGAAATCTTGACGAAGTGCAGGCCGTATACGGGGTCGTTCCCCAGATATTCGCACTTGTAGCCCTCCGTGTCTCCGCCCGGGGTGTAGAGCTTGAAATCTTTCATCATGCGGACGGGCAGGTTTCTGTCCATGCTGTCGAACGGAATGGCGACGAGGCCGGAGGCGTCAACAACCACGCCTTGCGCCACGCACTGCTCGCGGTACTCCTCCTGCTGCGTGATGTACTTTATTTGCACCACGCAGTTTTTGCGCGCCTCGAAAAGTTCGTGAAGGCCGCCGCTTTGCGCGAAAGTCTGTGAACAGATGCATACGGCGAGTATCGCCGTAAAAGTCTTGAAAATTGCGTTCATCATGAAAGTCCGAAAAGGTTTTTGTTTAAAGCCTACGAGTTTTTCCCTTTTCGGCGTTTTTTCAACAAATAAAAAGCGCCGGATTTTCAAGCTCCGGCGTTTTTGAAGGAAATGGATTCAATTCCGAACTCATGAAATGAGTTTTGTAAATTTACGTTGGCGAATAAAAACGTTTTAAACAGAGGCAGTTCAAGGAAGGTTCTAAAAAACGGGAGTAAGCGTATTCAACATACGTGCGCACCGCTTTTTAGGTTCCGACACAGAAATGGCCTGTTTAAAACGTTTTTAACGCCAAGGGGCTACATGTTGGATATAATTGCATCTCCGAATTCGGAGCACTTAACTTCCTTCGCGCCGCTGATGAGGCGTGCGAGGTCGTATGTCACTATCTTCTTTTCGAGTGCGGCTTCGAGGCCTTTGATGATGAGGTCCGCCGCCTCGTCCCAGCCCATGTAGCGCAGCATCATCTCTCCGGAGAGGATGAGGGAGCCCGGGTTGACCTTGTCCTGACCCGCGTATTTGGGCGCGGTTCCGTGCGTGGCTTCGAATATCGCCGCCCCGCCCACATAGTTGATGTTGGCGCCGGGCGCTATGCCTATGCCGCCGACCTGTGCCGCGAGAGCGTCGGAAATATAGTCTCCGTTAAGGTTGAGCGTGGCGATGACGTCGTACTCCGCGGGGCGCGTGAGTATCTGCTGGAGGAAGGCGTCCGCGATGACGTCCTTGATTATTATCCCGTTCGGCAGCTTGCACCAGGGGCCCTTGTCTATGACTTGGGCGCCGAATTCCTTGCGCGCCACTTCGTAGCCGACGTCGCGGAAATAGCCTTCGGTGAATTTCATGATGTTGCCCTTGTGGACAAGCGTCACGCTCTTGCGCTTGTGTTTGATTGCGTATTCTATTGCGGACCTCACCAGGCGCGCCGTGCCCTCGTAGGATACGGGTTTGATGCCTATGCTGCAAGAATCCGGAAAGCGCACCTTCTTATAGCGCGCGGGGAATTTTTCCTTGAGGAAGGCTTTGAGGATTTCCGTGTCCTCCTCGCCGTTCTGGAATTCTATGCCCGCGTAGATGTCTTCCGTGTTTTCGCGGAATATGACCATGTCCACAAGCTGCGGCTGCTTAACGGGGCTTTCTATGCCTTCAAAATAGCGCACGGGACGCTGGCACACGTACAAATCCAACTCCTGCCTGAGCGCGACGTTCAAAGACCTGATGCCGCCGCCGATGGGTGTTGTCAGCGGCCCCTTGATGCCGACGAGGAAATCCTTGAAGGCCTCGAGCGTGTCCTGCGGGAGCCAGTCTCCGAATTTGTTGAAGGCCTTTTCGCCAGCGTACACTTCAAACCAGCTGATTTTGCGTTTGCCTCCGTAGGCCTTTTCCACCGCCGCGTTGAATACGGCTTCAGACGCCTTCCAGATGTCCGGCCCGATGCCGTCGCCCTCGATGTACGGAAGGACGGGGTTGTCGGGCACGCAGAGCCTGCCGTTCTCGATTGAAATCCTGCCCCCCTGGGGCGCCTGTATATTTTTATAGCTCATAATATTTGAAATGTTCCAAACGGTCATACGGAAAAATCTCCCCCTTTCAACAAATTTCTTCAAAATGACTTGAACAAAAGGCGCGCTTGGGCGTATAAAAATAGCGTGAACCACAGCAATAACCTGATTCTCGGCATAGACATAGGCGGCTCCGGCGTAAAGGGGGCCATCGTCAACTTGAGGAAGGGGGACTTTGAAACGGAGAGAATCCGCATACCCACACCGAACCCCAAGACGCTTGAATCGCTGCTAGACGCCGTAAAGCAGATTGTGGACGCCTTCGAATGGAAGGGCGTGCTCGGCTGCACCTTCCCGGGCGTGATAAGCTCGCAGATAATAGAGACCGCCGCAAACATGGGCAAAGAGGCCTTCGTGGGCGTGAACCTTGCCGAGGAGATAGGCCGCGTGTGCGCCTGCGACGCGTGGGTAGTCAATGACGCCGACGCCGCGGGAAGCGCGGAAGTGCGCTACGGCGCGGGCAAGGGCATAGACGGGGTCGTCCTCATGCTGACGGTCGGCACGGGCATAGGCTCCGCGCTTTTTGTCAACGGCAAGCTGCATCCCAACTGTGAATTCGGCCACCTGAGAATGCGCGACAAAAAAACCGGAAAGAACCTTTCCGCCGAAAAACTCTGCGCGGACTCCATAAGGAAGGCGCAGGATATGACGTGGCCCGTCTGGGCCGCAAGGTTCAACAAATACCTTGAATACATCCACTCCCTCGTCTGGCCGGATTTGATAATCCTCGGCGGCGGCATAGCCTCAAAGAGCGACAAATACCTAGGCCTTCTCGACGTGGGGTGCGACATCGCAATAGCCTCTCTCGAAAACCGCGCGGGCATAGTGGGCGCGGCGTGCGAGGCCAAGCGCGCCTTGCTTTAATGTATGTCAAAAGGCGCGGAAGAGTATTTTTTGGAAGGACGCGGCTGCGCGCAGAGCGTGCTTGCATCCTGCGCAGAAAGGGTGGGGCTTGACGGGAAAACCGCGCTCAAAATTTCCGCGCCATTCGGCGGCGGCGTTGGAAGGATGCGCCATATCTGCGGGGCTTTGAGCGGCGCGCTCATGGCCGCAGGCCTGAGATTCGCCGATGAAGACGCGTCAAAGGAGAAGAAGGAAAAAATTTACGCCCTCACGCGGAAAATCGCGGATGAATTCAAAAGCCGGAACGGCTCCATAATGTGCGCGGAAATTTTGGCGTCTTCCGGCGCGGATACGGATTCCTCCCACGTTCCTCAGGAGCGCACAAAGGAATATTACGCCGCGCGTGAATGCTGCCTCAAAGCGGTACGAAGTGCGGAAGAAATAGTGGACACATTTTTTGTTTGAGCGAACGCTTTGGGCGAATAGCGGCGTTGCCTCGAAAAAAAACACTGGTCATGTACTATCCGTACACTCCCACCGCTGCCTTTTCTTGCGCCTTGCTCTTCATC
>JAVBSZ010000077.1:0-4537 GCA_031556415.1 Opitutales bacterium
TCGAGGGGTAGAAGTTCTCCGGCTTCACATTGGTGGATACGCTTCTAGCTTTGTTGAGTATGTCCGTGATATAGCCTCTTGCAAACCTTTCGAAACGCGGCTTGTCCGTGCGCGCCTTGAAGTTTTCCTTGTGGAGTTTTAGGATAGGCCCTATAACCTGCAGTTTTTCTATGGGGTCATAGCGCGGAGATGTGAGGGCCGTCACAATTTCGATATTCAGCTGCTTTATGGCCTCCAGCTGCTTCTTCTCGTTTTCATATTTTGTGCTGTTGATGGGCATCCATCCTTCGAGAGAGTCTATCCTCATTATTTTTACGACGCGTTTTTGCCTTTCCATGAGCCTGAGGAATTCTCTGGCGTCGTCGTTAGTGTTCCATATCATCGTTGCGACTTCCTCATTCGCAGTGATGGTCATGCCCATCACTTTGGATCCGTAATTGTCATACAGAACGGAACCTTCGGGATAGTCCACCGGTATCCTTGAAAGCGTTGTCAGGTAGGGGGTGCCCACGCCTGAAAGTTTAATTGCGAAAGAGAAGGGGGCGGCGTTGTTTTTCGTGCTCACCAGCGCCAGGTTTTTGAGGAGCATGTCCTTGAATTCGCCTTCCGGCATGATTTTTGCCGTCCTCATGCCTTCCGGCACCTTGTCAAGCACAGTCATAATCAGGGGCAGGCTTTTTGACATGTATAATGTTTTTACGGTTAAAGAGTCTCCCAGCGAATTTTTAACCGTAGTTCCAGAGGACTTGTAGGCCGCGGGCGAAGTGATCAGCACATTCTTTCCCTCCAGTTCGATTATTATTCCCATTGCGCCGTCTTTGCCGTCGTCTATGAAAAAACCGGTTCTGGAGAATTCCTTGACGGCGTTATCCCTGAAGGCAGCGATGTTTAACTTTTCCGGTTCGGCGCCCGCAGCACCCGCCGCAGCAGCGGCAGCCTGACCGGCCTCGGACGTGGAGGACGCCCCCGCGTTCTGCGATTTTTCTTCAGCGGGGCTCATCTTTTCGAGGGCCGCGAGCTGCGCCTTATAGTCTCCGAGGAATTTCTCGGCTATGACCTTCTTTGTTATTTCAAATGTCATATCATCCATGCCGGCAGGCTTTTGGAACTTGAGGACGCTTTCGCGTGCGGCCAAAACCTCCATTATCGTGAATTCCGATTTTGCGTAGTCCCCTCCGTTGGACGCCAGAAGACCCGCCTTGAATTTGGCAAAATCCTCCGCGCTCATGTCCGCGGGCTTGTAGCCGTCAAGGTTCTGCGCGGAATTGGCCTGCGCGGTGATGAATTTTTCCTGTTCGGAATACTCAGAGGGGTATTTTTCGACGGCGGTCTTTTTTATTTGTACAAGAGTGGCCTCGTCAAGCGGGAAGGTGAGGTACTGCATGTTTTGGAAGGAACTTTCCTGGAGGGCTACCCATTGTTTCTGGGCGGCTTCGTCGCCAGGTTTGAGTTCTTTGGCTTTGGCTTCGATCTGCTCCTTGATTTCAGGGGTGAGCTCGGCGGAGTGGACCGAAGCGGCAAACATTAATGATGCAAGTAGAAGTATAACACGTTTCATAGGGTTAAATCCTAATATTCCTTCGGGGGCCGTCAATTCAAAAGTGCTCACAAACGCGCAAAATTACCTTGCGCGGCGCTTTAAATTCACCGATATTTGCGCGGATAATGAAAGTGATTAAGAAAATTATATCCATTTTTAAGGGTAAGTCGGCTTCGAAAAAAGCCAAAGAAGAGAAGAAGCCGTCGGGCGGCAAGCGCCATGAAGGCGGCAGGGGAACGGAGCAAAAGAAGCCCTCCCAGCGCGGCGCACGCAATGATTCCTCCGCACCGCGTTCCAGAGGCCCGAAGTCGGGAGAGGGTGAACGGGGCCGCGGTCCGAGGCGTTCTGGACGCAGCGAAGATTCCCGCCGGGGCGATTCCGCAGAAAAGAAGCCTTCACACGCGCCGCGCAAGGCCATAGCGCCAAAAAAGATTCTCGAAGCCCCGTCGTTGGAGGAAGTTTCCGCAGCAGTTCCCAATTTTGCCGAACTCAAGCTGGGCGCTGAAGCGCTCGCGGCCGTCAAAGACCAGGGCTATGAAAAGCCTTCGGATATCCAGGCGAAGGCCATACCCGTCATCCTCGGCGGCAAGGACGTCGTGGGAACCGCGCAGACGGGGACGGGCAAGACTGCGGCCTTCGCGCTGCCCGTGGTTGACATGCTTAAAAAGGAGACGAAGCAGTACCCGCGCGTGCTCGTGCTTTCCCCCACGCGCGAACTCGCCGCGCAGAGTGCGGACGCCTTTGAAAAGTTCGCCGCGTACACGCCTTTCAGAGTGCTGCTGGTGCAGGGCGGCGTTTCGATGTCCAACCAGATAAACCATCTTGAAAACGGAGTGGACATCGTAGTTGCAACGCCCGGAAGGCTCCTCGATTTGCTGCGCCAGCGCGTGATAAATCTCAAGGAAATCGAATACCTCATCCTCGACGAGGTTGACAGGATGTTCGACATGGGCTTCATAGAGGACGTCTCCAACATCATCCGCTACTGCCCCAAGAAGCGCCAGACGCTCTTCTTCTCGGCCACCATGCCCGACGCCGTGATGAAGCTTTCGCGCTGGGCGCTGACTGACGCCGAAACGGTCGGCGTGGGCATCACACATTCGCCCGCGGACACCATCGAGCACTTCGTGTACCCCGTTGACAAAATCCAGAAGTACGACCTCCTGCTGGCGCTTCTCAACCACCTGAATTTTGATTCCACGATAGTCTTCACGCGCACGCGCAGGGATGCCGACAGGATACAAAGCTGGATTGAACTGAACCACCATGAGTCAGTAGTGCTGCATTCAGACAAATCGCAATCCGAACGAGAGCAGGCTCTCAAGGCCTTCAAGGCGGGCAAGGTGAAGATACTTGTGGCTACCGACATCGCTTCGCGCGGGCTGGATATCAGCAACATCACCTACGTCATAAATTACAACGTGCCCGAACAGGCGGAAGACTACGTGCACAGGATAGGCCGCACGGGCAGGGCGAACAAGGAGGGCAAGGCAATCACGCTTTACTGCTCCGAAGAGCGCCCCTTCCTTCTGCGCATAGAAAAATTCATAGGCTCGCAGATAGACCAGAAAAAGCTGGAAGGCTTCAACTACCGCAACGACCCGCTTTTTGACGCGCGCAACGCGCCCGTCGTGAAAAAGAAAAGGAACAGGTAGAAGCGGAAGGCATAATGCGGCTGATATACATCATCCTGTCGGCTCGTATTCTCGTGCATTGCATTTAATAACAGAACGCCGCTTTGTTGAGCGGCGTTTTTTTTCTCGGATACGCAAGAAGCTTGTTCTCCTGCGGGTCGGTTCTTATTTATTCTTTTTCTCCCGCATTGCGCTCGGGCCGTAAAAGTACCACTCCGGTTTCTGTGTTTCAACGTATTGGTAAAAGCGTTTCCAGACGGGATCGCTGTCGGCTTTGTCCAAAAGGGTTTTCTTCGTACCCCTGAAACCTATCATATTTATGCGAAAATACTCGTCATAATCTGGCTTGTTCTTGGACAATTCGACGGAGTAGAACCTGATGTTTATATGCTTGGCGGAAAAGCCTGATGCCATATAGTATCCTTCGCATCCGACCATAAAGTTCGGTTCAACCCCGTCCGCAATGCCGTCTTCGTCTGTTATGGAAATCCAATTCGCATTGGAAAACACAAACGGAACCATTGAAGGTTTGTCGGAATAAACCATTGCGTTCGGGATGGGCTCTTTTGTGTCGGCGTCTATCACCAGAACCGAATAGGAGGTTGAACAAGAGGCAAGAAATAGTGGAAGAATCAATAGGCACATCTTCATGGCCCTGCAGGATTTTTTGTTGTCGCGCGTCATTTCCTCCTCCTGTCTCCAGCAAAATCCCATTTGGGATTCTGTGTTTTTGAATATTCGTAAAAGCGCTTCCAAAGCGGATAATTTTCAACATTCTTAAGCAGCGTTTTTTCCGTTTCCGGAAACGGTATGGAATGGCCTTGAAAATACTTTTCAGAATCGGGCTTATCTTTGGCCAATTCAATTGTGAACGTGTTGTTTTTTTCAATCAATGGCGGATGGGAAGACCTGATTAAATACCCCTCATGGCCGGCGTAAAACCATAGGGTGACGTTTTTGGCGATGCCGTTTTCATCCGTGACTGAAATCCAGGTACGGTCTGAAAAAATGAATGGAAGGTTCATTTCATCAACAGAATAAACCATTGCGTTGGGAATGGGCTCTTTTGTGTCCGCATCTATCACCAGAAGGGAATAGTGGCTTGAGCAGGATGCGAGGAATGCGGACAATACGGGCAGCAGAAACGGATGTGTTTTCATTGCATTGTTCCGAGTTAAGGTTTCGATTAAAATTCTATTTAGTGATGGTAGCCGCTTCCGGCGGAGATGGATTTTGCGCGGTAGAGCTGTTCGAGGAGGATGACGCGCGCCATCTCGTGCGTGAAGGTCATCTTGGAGAGCGAGAGCGTCGCGTGTGCGGATTTTTTGACGGCGTCAGAAAGCCCGTAGGGGCCGCCTATTAT
>JAVBSZ010000161.1:0-6305 GCA_031556415.1 Opitutales bacterium
AAAGATTTCTAAAATATCTTGAGGCCATACGGGCGTATGCAGACGGGCCCGAGCAGCCCCGCATCCGCAGGCGTCGTGGTTTTCTTCACAAAGAGGAAGGTGCTGAATGTTTTTAAGGCCTTGTTGGGGCGCTCCAGTGAGGGGTTGAAGGCCCAGTCGGGAAGGGCGGTGGCGCGCTGCGGCCAGTCGTCCCCGATGAGTGCGTCGCCTATGAGCCTGTTCGTCCAAGTGTTGGTGATTTCGATTTTCAGCGTGTTCTCCCCGGCCTTTGCGAACTTTGAAATGTCCGCGGAGTATGGCGTTTTCCAGAGGTTGCCGCAGTAGTTCCCGTTGAGCCACACTTCGGCTATTATCGCGACGCGCCCCAAATCAAGCGTCAGGCCCTTGAGCTCCCCAAGCATGTCCGCCGGAATGGAGAATCTCTTTTCATACGTCGCGGTGCCGGATCAATGCTTCATGTCGTAATGTTCAAGCGTGGTGTAAGAGGCGAGCTTTTCCATGCGAACTGAATTGTTTTCGGCGACGTCTTTGGGGAATGTCAAAACCCAGCCGGCGCTCAAATCAATATTGCCTGCAATGCCGGTAAATGAAATTTCCTTTTGAACTCCGTTCGCGTACTTTGCTTTGAATGCGCCGTTGGAGTAAGACTTGAAAAAGCGCTTCCCGCCGAGCTGCGCGGTTTCAAGGCCCGCGTCCAAACCCGTAATATGCGCATTTGCGGGCTTGTCCGTAAAAACGTAGAACATGGAGGCGGCCGGCGGCAGTTTGACCCTTATGCTTGTGCGTCCGTCGTCGGTGTATTTCCATGCAACCGCATCCGAAATTTCGCCGTTTTCTGGGTTCCAAATCTGCGCGGGTTTGCCCGACACCCTGAAGATTAGCTCACCCTCAACCCATTCGTTCTCGAGGTTGGCAACGAAGTAGAAATCCGTGCCGTCTATGATTTTGTGGATGTATCTTACGGTCGCCTTTTGGGTCTTGTCCGCATTGATAAATTCAAAATCCTTTTTGACGCCGATGGCAGAGAGCGCGTCTTCGGGTGAAGTGTCCCCATTGAATATGCGCGCCTTGGCGGGTGAATTTTGAAGGCTCCTCATCTCGCCAATCAGCTTTCCGAAAAGCGCGGCCTCGTCCTTCATTTCGCCCAATCCGAAGGTGTGGTCGGGCGTCTGCATTATTACGTTCGCGCCGCCTTTGACTAGTTTTAGAATATGGTCTAGCACCGCGAGGCGCATGTTGCTTTCGGGCTTAACGTACAGTAGCTTGAATGTGCTTCCGCTCTTTTTATGGACGAAGCCGCCGTCCGCAAGCGGTTCAAATTCCATGAGCACTGCGGAATCGCACAAGACGTAATCGTTCCCCACTTTGACCTCTTTGAAGCCTTTGGGGTAGACGTTGCATTCCGGCACGAAGCCCCTGTTGAGCTGCTCGTTCGGGATGCCGAGCGAGTGCGTGGCGTCGAGGACGGCGGGCGTGTTCTCGCCGTAGTAGAGCGCCATGTCGGCCACGAGCTTTCCGCGCTGCAGTATGTGCTGGGCGCGCGCAAGGTACTTAAACCAGCCCGTCGCCTTCGGGTACCAGATGTTATTCCGGTGGAAGAGCGAGCCCCAGTACCACATGCTCATGCCGGGGCCCATGTTGTCGGCAAAGGGCTGGTGCGGGAAACAGTGCAGCGTTGTTCGGTTCATGCCGAAGGTGAGGAAATAATCCCCTTGCGCCTTGTACGTCGCGGGGTGGTCTTCGTACATTTTTTCTCCGCGCGCGGAGGTGAAGGCTTCCACGGGCACCACGCTCCTGTTGCCGAATACCGCCGCGGACTGCGCTATCTTGATTGACGTGTTCGTCTTGCTCGCGCTGCTGCCCGTCCAGTATTCGCCCATGGGGATATCTGCGGTCATAGAAGTCAGTATTGCATCGAACGGGCTGGGCCAGCCGTAGCCTTCCGTTGCAAAGAGCAGGCCGCTTTCATGGCAGCGCTTTGCCAGTTCCGTGTAATGGTTTTCGGCGGTGAGTTCGGCGAATGTCCTGCGCAGGTCGCGCAGGAATTTTTCCGTGAACTGCGTGCTTTCAATGACCCTTCCCGTGCAGGCGGGCAGCAGCCTGACAAGGTGGTAGCCGCGCAGCCGGTGGAATTCTGACGGCATGAGCTTTGTCCAATTCTGCTCTCTCGCCTCATAGCTGTCCACAAGCAGGGTGGATATGCGTTTTTTGCCGCCGTGGTTGACGCGGTCCATTATCGGCTTCACCGCGTTGTCGAAGAAGAAGTTTGCGGCCTCCTTGCTGTATTTGTCGCACTCAAGGCCGCGTCCGCCCTCGGGCGCAGGGTGGTTCTGCATGCCAGTGATTGTGTGGCCGAAGCGCAGCACCGTCCATTCGCGGGCGTCGGGCGGGGTCCAGTCAAGCGCGCCGTCGGGGGACATTTTTTTTGTCAGGTTCAAAACGCTTTCTAGTGCGATGGGGAAGGGCGCCCTGCTTTCGTCTTCCGCCGGGAAATTCGGGGAGTAGTAGCGCTCGCGCTTTCCGAAACCCGCCTTCACGTTCCAATCGGCGAGCCTGTGCGGCTTTGCGTTTTCGCCGAGTTCGTCCTGCGGGGTGGGGAAGGCTATGACGAAGGTGTCTCGGTAATACTCGTTCTGCCACCGCTCCTTCTTTGGGTGCTGCTCCGGCTGCGAGTCGTTGATAGTCCAGACGAGCGGCGCGCATTTGTTCCCTTCAACCGTGAAGCGCGGAAGGGTGATTTTTGAAGGGCCGTTGGCCTTCGTCTCCGTCCATACAATCTGCTGCATGGCCATCTCCGGCGTGATGCATTCTGCCGCCGTCGTTGCGAAACCGGCGGAGGCGTGGTAGGTGAAATCGAGCCCGAGGCGCTCGGCGGTTGCCGCCGTCAAATCCAGCGCCTGCAGCCACTCTTTGCCCCAGAATTTCACATTCCCCACGGCGGTCTGCTGGGGCTGCACGTTGAAGAGCGTGAACCCGCCGATGCCGGCGGCCTTCATCGCCTCAAGGTCTTTGACTATGCCCTCCTTTGAAACGTTGGAACTCATCCAATGCCACCACGTGAAGGGCTTTGATCCGTTAGGCGGGTTGGCGAAGCCCTTTGCCAATTCGTCCATTGAGGCATGCGTGAGCGACGCCGAAAACAGGGCGCCCAGCGCCATTGCGGTTTTGATCTTCTTCATGATTTCCTCCTTAAAATTAAAAAAACAGCGCGCGGAATTTTGCCTTCCGCGCGCGTAAAAACTATTTGCAATCTTTTTTGAAAACGCGGCGCACGGCCTCAAGGTAGGCGTAGCCGTAGTGCATGTCGGGCTCAAGGTAGCTGCCTTCCGTCCATTCATTCCACGAGTTTATCGTGATGAGCTTGGGGCCCTTCGGGTAGTGCTTGTCCGTCCACGCTTTAGCTTTCGCAAGATAGCCTTCAAAAAGCGCGGGGCCCGTGCGCATGACCATCGGAGTCATACGGCTGGAGGGGTAGCGCGGGTTGTTGTCCCAGCCTATCGAAACGTGGCAGTAGAAGGGCTGTTTAAACTCCCTCTGCAGGCTGTCCCACTTGAGGAGGTTCCAGTCTCCCCAGTCTTTGTAGTCTTCTCCGTTCGCGCCGCGGTAGTGTATCCACTGGTAGCTTGTGAAGCTGTCTACGCCCACAAAGTCCACTATCTTTGCCGAAGTGGGTGTGTCGTCCCCCGGAACTCCCTGAAGGCCCTTGGGCATGTTCCAGCACATCGTCTGGATGTGCACGCCGGGGAGGCCCGCCTTCTTCGCGGCTTCTATCATGTATTCCAAACCCTTCTTCGCGTTTTCCACGCCGCCCACGCCCTTGATGAAAGTGCCCAGCTCATAGATGCTGAATACGGGCTTTCCGTCTATCTTGTAATAGTTGGGCTGGGTGAAATACTGCTTCACCATGCGGTCTGCAACCTTCTTGAACTCGGGGAGGTCGAGCTCCGCGGACCATATCGTTTTGTCGGTGTGCTTGTAGGGCACCTTGTTGTCCCAGACGTCTATGACGTTGTGGTTGGCCCACATGATGAAAAATTTCATCTTGTCAGTTTTCAGGTCCACGAACTTGTTGACCGCGCCTTCGAGGAAGGGCTTTCCCTCGTACCAGTACCAGTCGAATATGAAGACGTTGACGCCGTATTCGCTGGCGGTGTTTATGCGCCAGGTCATGCCCTCGGTGCTCGATTCGTCGTCATAACCCATGACGGGCATCTTGGGCTGGTCGTGCCCCGTGAATTTTGGCGTGGCCTCGTACACGTTCTGCCATTCTCCCACACCGTCTTTGAAAATGCCGAGCTCCTGCCAGCGGGGGTCCGGATGGTAGGCGGGCCAGTAGTAGGCGGCGACGTCGTACCGCTGTTCCGCGAAAATTTGCGCGCCCAGAAGCAGGGCGGCGGTTGAAAGCGCCGATTTTTTGAATAAATTTTTCATAATAATTTTTCCTTTTTTAAATTGTTTTAATTTTTGTTTTCCGTGAAGACCCTTTTGACGGCTTCAAGGTAGGCCCAGCCGTGCGTCATGTCCGGTTCAAGATATCCGCCCTCCGTCCATTCATTCCACGAATTTATCGTGACGAGCTTGGGGCCATTGGGGTACTTCCTGTCAGTCCATTCTTTTGCGGCCATCAGGAACTTTTCAAAGTCCTCGGGGTTGGTGCGCATGACCATGGGGCGGCGCACGGGGTAGCGCGGGTTGTTGTCCCAGCCTATGGTCACGTGGGCGTAGAAAGGCTTCTCAAACTCCTTCTGCAGCGTGTCCCAGTTCTTGACGTTCCAGCCGCCCCAGTCCGCGTAATCCTCATCCGCGGGCGCGCGGTAGTGCACCCACTGGTAGCTTGTGAAGCTGTCTATGCCTATGCTCTCGGCAATCTCGGGCGAGGTCAGATCGCTCCCCGAAAGGCCCTGCGCCTTTTGCGCCATCTTCATGCATATCCCCTGTATGTGCACCCCCGGGAAGCCAGCCTTCTTTGCGGATTCTCGGAAGTAGTCAAGAGCCTCCCTGGCCTTTTCCACGCCGCCCATGCCCTTGATGAAGGTGGAGATTTCGTAGATGCAGTAGACGGGCTTACCGTCTATTTTGTAGTGGTTGGGCTGCGTGAAGTATTTTTTCACGGTTCTATCCGCAACTTTCTTGAACTCTTCAATGCTCACGCCGCCGTCGAAAGTCGGCCTGCCCTGGTTCTTGACGGGCACTGTGTTGTCGCAAACGTCGCCGAAATCGTGGTTGGCCCACATGAGGTAGAACTGCACGCGGTCGCGGTTTTCCGCCTTCAAAAAGCCGTCGTCCAAAGCCTTTTCAAGGAAGGGGGAATTTCTGTACCAGTACCAGTCGAATATGAAGACGTTGACGCCGTGGTCGGCGGCGGCGTCTATCCGCTTCGCCATCGCCTTCGGATCGCTTTCATCGTCATATCCCCAGAGGGGGACTTTGGGCTGGTCATGCCCCTCGAACCTTGGCTTTGCCTCGTACACGTTCTGCCATTCGGCATTGCCGTCATTGAACACGCCGAGCTCCTTCCAGCGCGGGTCCGGATGGTAGGCGGGCCAGTAGTACGCGGCCACGTCGTATTGCGGCGCGCGCTTTTCCTCAACCGCGCAGCAGCCGGAAATCAGCGCCGCGGCGGCCGCGCCGAAGAGGAGGGTTATTGCAGTGTTATTAAGATATTTTTTCACGTTGTTAAATCCGTTTGAAAATTATTTTGCGCTGTCCACGGCGCGCTTGATGGCTTCAAGATAGCCCCAGCCAAAGTGCATGTCGGGCTCAAGGTAGCTGCCTTCCGTCCACTCATTCCACGAATTTATGGTGATGAGCTTGGGGCCCTTCGGGTGCTCCCTGTCCGTCCACGCCATGGCCTGCTTGATGTAGTCTTCAAACAGCACGGGGCTTGTGCGCATGATGATGGGCGTTATGCGGGAAATGGGGTAGCGCGGGTTGTTGTCCCACCCGACGGAGACGTGGTTGTAATAGGGCAGCCCCTCGAAGTCCTTTTTGAGCTTCTCCCAGTTTTTCACGCTGAAATCTCCCCAGTCTTTGTAGTCGAGACCGTTTGAGTAGCGGTAGTGCACCCAGGTGTAGCTTGTCACGCTTTTGATGCCGAGGTATTTAACCAAGTCCGCGCTCGTCGGCGTGTTGGAGCCGGGCACTCCCTGCAGTACGCTGTCGGGCACGCCCATTGCAACAAACTGGAAGTGCACGCCCTTGAGGCCTGCCTTCTTCGCGGCTTGGTCGAGGTATTCAAACGCCTTTTTAGTGTTCTCGATTCCGCCGAGGCCCTCCACAAGGTTCTTCATGTCGTAGAAGCTGAA
>JAVBSZ010000113.1:0-4632 GCA_031556415.1 Opitutales bacterium
GAACTTGCTGCGCACCTCGTAGGTGGCGCGCGCCCTGTAAAGGTTGATGAAGGTCTTCTGCGCGAGGTCCTCCGACGTGTGCGAATCCCTCAAAGACCTGTAAAAAAAGTTGATGAGGGGGTTCTTCCACTTTTCGATGAGCATCCTGAGGGCGTGCTCCGAGCCCTGCGCAACTTCAAGCATCAGGACGGCGTCCGTATCAACCGTCTGCGTCTCTTCTGCGTCTTTTTTGTTTGGATTTTGCATGGTCCTGCACCCTGTTTAAAGCCGCCGCCGAATAAAAGTTGCAAAAAGTTGAAAAAAAAACTGGATATGTTCGGAAAAGTTGCTACTGTCAGCCGCTTTATTTTAATTTTCAAAAGAAAGAGTTCAGATGAGCGGATTAGTAAAATGGACATCGAAGGCAAAACGCAAGGCTAAAAACAAGACGCCGGGCAACAAGCCCAACGCGCAGAGGCAGCGTCTTCTGGCCGCGCGCAGGCGCAAGGTGAACGAAAAGGCCGCCAAGGTTGAAGCCAAGGCGCGCAAAGAGGCCATCGCCAAGGCCGTAGCCGAAAAGGAATAGCCTAAAAATTAAAATTAACACTTGCAAAGCCGCCTCCCGAAGGCAATGGTACGCGGCTTTGATTTAAAAAGGGAATATCATGTCGAGAATATGCGCAATCACAGGCAAGCGTCCGGTAGCCGGCCGTAAAATCATCCACAGAGGTCAGAGCAAGAAGAGCGGCGGCATCGGCCTCCAGCTCGTAAAGCAGACCAACCGCACCTTTAAGCCGAACGTCCAGCGCGTCCGCGTACGCATGGAAAACGGCCAGGTGAAGCGCATCTGGGTGTGCGCGAAGGCCATCAAGGCCGGCCTCGTCACCAAAGCCTAATTGGCGAATGCTTTGGGCGATAAATCCGCCCGCTGCAAAAGCCCTGCACTGGTCATGTACTATCTGTACACTTCCACCGCAGGGCTTTTTTGCGTCCGAATTTCTCATCCCAAATCATTGCGCCAATTACCGGAAGCCAAGTTTTTTGAAGCCGCCTTTGGCGGTGAGTCGCAAGACGCGCAAAAAGCGCGTATGTTTGGTGCCTTGGCGTCCAATACGAAGGGGAGCACAACCCCCTCATCTAATTTCGTTTTATTCCCGGAACTTTTTGAACTGATTTAGTGTCTTATTTTCAATAATTTCAGGATTATAAATATGAAGATGGGGCTTTTTCTTTTGTTTGGCGCATGCGCATTGCTTTACGGATGCGGCGAGGATGAAAATTTTTCCTATGATTTGCGTGAGTCGTTTGAATCGGAGCGTTCCCGTTGCGAACTGGGCTACTATGTCTACAAAAATAACGGCTACGACGCTTTGGACGAATATTCGGAGATGAAGCTGTATTCCATCCAGAAGGACTCGGTCATAGCCGACAGGGAGTATCCGTATAATTTTGACGGGTGGTCTATAAAGCTCAAATTGAAGAGGCATTCAGGGTGCAGTGTTCTGATTTTTTCCGCATCCAATCATCACGGGGGATGGGAGTCTCTGATTCTTGAATTTGAAAGGGAGGCGGGAGAAAAATACCCCGTACTTCGGAATGCCATACGGCTTCATACGGATATGCCTCCTCCCATTCTGACGGCTTATGGCGAAGAAATCAAAGCTTTCGAACATCCTTCTGCCGGCGGCGAAGTCGGGTACATAGTGAACCTGAAGGCGAATGTGGACTTTCACACGCATGACGACCTGAAAATCGAGTTATTCATAAGGAGGGACATTCTCGAAAGGCTCTAGAGCGTTTTCCAATCAATCATGGACGTTTTGGCGGACATCTTCGGCATAATACTCCGTTTTAAAAGGCTTTCCGACCGGACAGGTATTTCTATACATATCCGCCCGAAAAACCTTTCAAATACTCGTCTTATGCGCGAAGCTGTTGAACCAAAACGGAGTCATTTTAAAATGTTAATGCTTTAGGAGATTTGTCCAAAATTGATTCGAAAATACTCTAGCCGAAGACGTTTTCAGCGAAAGCAGTCAGTTCGTCCCGCAAAAAAAGCGCGCACTTTGAAAGTACGCGCCCTAAATCTTTTAACGAAGTTTTTTTGTCTTAGCTGCCCGATTTGAACTGCGAGACCAGCGCGGTGATTGTCGCCTTCGCGTCGCCGTATATCATGCGGGAATTCGGCATGAAGAAGAGCTTGTTGACAAGGCCGGAGAAGCCCGCGCCCTGGCCGCGCTTGAGGCAGAACACGCTCTTTGCCTTGTACGCGTCAATAATGGGCATTCCGTAGATGGGGCTTGATTTGTCATTGGCGGCGGCGGGGTTCACCACGTCGTTGGCGCCTATGATTATCACAACGTCCACCGTTTCCATAATAGGGTTGACGTCGGCCATTTCCTTGAGCTGGTCGTACTCCACGTCGGCTTCTGCAAGCAGCACGTTCATGTGCCCGGGCATTCTGCCAGCGACGGGGTGTATGGCGTACTGCACCTGCGCGCCGTTCTTTTCCAAAAGCTCCCCAAGTTCCTTGACGGCGTGCTGCGCCTGCGCCACGGCCATGCCGTAGCCCGGCACGAACACGACGCTCTGCGCGGCCTCAAGCACGTAGTACGCGTCTTCCACGCTGAGCGCCTTCATTTCCCCGTGCTCGTCGCCGTCCGCGGATTCCTCCGTGGAGCCGAAGCCGGAGAAGAGCACGTTCTGGAGCGTCCTGTTCATGGCCTTGCACATTATGACCGTGAGTATGACGCCGCTCGCGCCCACAAGGCAGCCCGCAACAACCAGCACGTTGTTCTGTATGACGAAGCCCGCGGCCGAGGCCGCAACGCCGCTCAAACTGTTCAAAAGCGCTATGACAACCGGCATGTCTCCGCCGCCTATGGGCATCACCGCCGTGATGCCGAGGACGAGCGAGAACACGATGGCCAGCGCCATCATCGCGTATCCGATCGTGAAATTGCCCGTGATGATGAAAAGCACCGCCGCAACCGCCATTATCGCAAGGATGGTCGCGTTCATCGCCATCTGCTTGGGGAAGAGCTGCGCCTTGCCGGAGATTCTGCCCGAGAGCTTGCCCCAGGCGTAGAGGCTGCCCGTGAAGGTTATGCCGCCTATGACGATTGTCGCAATTACCGCGCCCTTGGTGAAGGCCATGGGCTCTTCGCCTTTCACGAAGTTGAAATGGAATTCCGCCCATGCCACAAGCAGGCTAGCCAGACCGCCGAAGCCGTTGAAAAGGGCGACCATTTCCGGCATCTGCGTCATCTGCACGCGCTTCGCCGCCACGCCGCCTATGAGGCCGCCCGCCGCTATGCCGAGGGCGATGAGGCCCCAGGTGATGGTGTCTGACTCGCTCAAAATTTTCTGATCGCAAAGGGTGAAGACTATTGCAATCAGCATGCTCACGGCCGAAAGCAGGTTGCCCTTCTTTGCCGTTTCAGCCTTCCCCAGCATCTTGATGCCGAGGATGAACATGATGGAGGCCACGATGTACGCCGAATTTATTATCATGTCGCTCATGGCTTATTTTCCTCCCTTCTTTTTGAACATTGAGAGCATCCTGTCCGTCACGACGTAACCGCCAACGACGTTTATTGTTGCGAGGATTATGGCTATGAAGCCGAGCGCCGTGGCCATCCAGGAGCCCGCCGTACCGCCCGTTGAAATGAGCGCGCCCACAATCGTGATGCCGCTGATCGCGTTTGTGCCGCTCATCAGCGGGGTGTGCAGCTGGCTTGGCACCTTTGAAATCAGCTCAAAGCCGAGGAAGGCGGCGAGCGTGAAAATGAACAGTAGTAGTATTATTTCCATTTTTGTCTTCCCGAATTATTTTTTGAACCTGTCGTCCGTCACCGCGCCGCCGTGTACGACGACCGCGCCTTTGA
Organism: Opitutales bacterium; assembly: GCA_031556415.1. GTDB lineage: Bacteria > Verrucomicrobiota > Verrucomicrobiia > Opitutales > Intestinicryptomonadaceae > CALXQW01. The sequence continues at coordinate 3,867 of JAVBSZ010000113.1, forward strand.
GGATGTCGTTGGAGATGTCCAGAACAAAGCCGTCTTCCTTGGTGGAGAAGTGCTCTATGAAATTGAAGACGTTTGCGCTGAACATCTGGCTTGCGCTGGATGCGATATCCGTTTCAAGGCAGCCCGCGCCGAGTATTTTGACGCCGTTTTCCGTCTCCACAAGCTCGCCGCTTTTTGAACCCTCAACGTTGCCGCCGCTGTCCGCCGCGAGGTCAACTATCACGCTGCCGCGCTTCATTCCGGAGACCATGTCCGCCGTGATTATGCGCGGCGCCTTCCTGCCGAAAAGTTTTGCCGTCGTAATAATGATGTCGGCCTGCGCGCAGACTTTCGCCATGCCCTTCCTCTGCATTTCAATCTGCTCGCTTGTGAGCTCCTTTGCGTAGCCCTGCGCCGTCTGGCCTGTCTCGCCCAGATCAATTTTGACGAACTTTGCGCCCAGGCTTTTCACCTGCTCTTCAACCACGGGGCGCGTGTCGAACGCCTCAACGCGCGCGCCCAGGCGCTTTGCTGTTGCAATTGCCTGGAGGCCCGCAACGCCCACGCCAACTATGAAGACTTTGAGCGGCGAAATCGTCCCCGCCGGCGTCATCATCATGGGGACGGCCTTGTCTATAACTGTCGCCGCCTTGAGGACGCTGTAGTAGCCGGCCAAATTCGCCTGCGAACTGAGCACGTCCATCTTCTGCGCGATTGTGGAGCGCGGTATCAGTTCAAAACTCGCCGCGTCAACGCCGCACTTGGCGAAGCTTTCAAGGATATCCGT
>JAVBSZ010000171.1:0-20836 GCA_031556415.1 Opitutales bacterium
GAACAGGCTGTAGCGCGACGGCGTGCACGTCGCGGCAGTTGCGTAGGCGTCAGTGAATATAGTTCCGTCCTTCGCGAGGGCGTCCATGTTAGGCGTCTTGATTTTCGTGGCGCCATAACAGCCCAAATCACCGTAGCCCAAGTCATCGGCGACAATCAGAACGACGTTCAGGCCCTGCCCATAAGACAATACGCAAAACGCAGACGCAAAAATAAAACACGCAAGCTTCTTCATGCGAAACTTAATAATAAACTCACACGCCCCCTGTCAAGAAGGGAGGAGCATAGTTTGTTTTGTATGTTTGTGGGGCTACGCACCCCACGCCCGCGCTCGGCTCTGGACTTAAGTTGCTTCGCAACTTGTTTAGCACACGCGCAGAAAGCGCGTCTTGCGACTCACCGCGTGAACGGCATAAAAATCAAGGGGGGATCGCATTTTGGCGTAGTGATTTTCGATGCAGAAGCAGGCGCAAAAAAAATTGCGGGCCGTAGCGTACTGAATGTACGTGAGGGTCGCAATTTTTTGCGGCAACGAAGGCGCTTGAAGCGCCATCCATAGAAGGGGTTTCACCCCTTACGCGATTGCTTCGCAATTACGCTATCCCCATTTAGCCTAGCGCAATGATTTTGGATGAGAAATTTGCCCACAAAAAAGCCCCGCGATGGGAGTGTACATGCAGTACATGACCAGTGCGGGGTCTTTTGCAGTGGGCGAATTTATCGCCAAAAGCGTTCGCTAGGCGCGTTTGCGGCCGAACTTCTTCTGGAACTTCTCCACGCGGCCGGCGGTGTCGACAAAGCGCTTTTCGCCAGTGTATGCGGGGTGCGAGTCTGCGGTGACGTCGCGGACGACCATGAAGTGGTCAACGCCGTCTATCTTTTCGGACTGGCGGGCCTTCATCGTGGAATTGGTGAGGAAGCGCGCGCCGGAAGATACGTCGACAAAGCAGACGGGATTGTATGCGGGATGAATGTCTTTCTTCATTTGTGAATTCTCCTGTGGAGCATTAGCCCTGTTTGGCCTTGAAGCGCGGGTTGGTTTTGTTGATGACGTACACGCGGCCCTTTCTGCGGACTACCTTGCAGTCGGGATGGCGTGTTTTCAAAGACTTTATAGATGATACGACTTTCATTTCTAACTCGATTCTTTTTGTGAATTAAAGAAAAGTCAGCTAGAAAACGCCAAATGTCCCCGCCTGTCAAGCGCGCTTTTCACTTTTTTTAGCAATTATTTTTGCGGGCGGGAAGCGCCAAAAAGTTCCCCGAGAGGAGCAAAGCCGCGCGCCATCTCAAAATTTACTTGCAAAGCGGGAAGCGCGGAGGCCAAAATGCCCTTATGGAAAATATCATCGACGGAAACGCCGTAGCCAAGGCGGTGCACGAGGAATTGACGCTGGAGCTCGCCAAAATGAGGGGCGGACGCGCGCCCTGCGTCGCCTTCATAAGGGTCGGCGAAGACCCCGCGTCGGTTTCCTACGTCAAGAAAAAGCAGAGCGTAGCGGAGCAGATAGGCATGCAGAGCAAGATGTTCATCCTGCCGGAAAACACCTCGCAGATGGAGCTTGACGCCCTCATAGACAATTTGAACGCTGACGAAAGCGTTGACGCCATGCTCATCCAGGCGCCGCTTCCCAAGCAGCTTGACGAGCGCGCCACATTCAACCGCGTGCGCGCCGACAAGGACGTTGACGGCTTCAGCAGCGCCAACCTCGGCCTGCTCTGCCAGGAGGACAGGCGCGCCTTCGTGGCCTGCACTCCGGCGGGGATTATTGAACTTATAAAACGCGCTGGAGTGAAGACGGCGGGCAAGCGCGCGGTCGTCGTGGGCCGCAGCCTGATAGTGGGCAAGCCGCTCGCGCTCCTGCTCATGCAGAAGGGTTTGGACGCAACGGTAACCGTGGCACATTCCAAGAGCGAAAACCTCGCCGAAATCTGCCGCGGGGCGGACATCCTCATAGCCGCCGTGGGCCGCCCCAACACAATCACCGCAGACATGGTCAAGGAAGGCGCCTGCGTGATAGACGTAGGCATCAACCGCATACCAGCGCCGGAGAAGAAAAGCGGCTACAGGCTGGTTGGAGACGTGGATTTTGAAAGCGTCGCGCCGAAGTGCTCAAAAATCACGCCAGTCCCGGGCGGCGTTGGGCCCATGACGGTGGCCATTCTCATGCGAAACACCCTCAGCGCGTACAAGTCCCACCTGTAATATGCGCAGCCCGCAGGGCTTATTTTGCGCGCTAAAAATGCAGGGCCGAAACGTGCTCCGCAAACATCGATGCCGGCTCCGCAAAGCCGCGCTCAATTTCGGCAAAAAAGCGGCTTGCGTGCAGGCCGTCCACGAACATGTGGTTGAACCTGCAGCTGACGGGAACCACGCCGTTTTTCATGGCCCCCCAGGTGATGATGGGGATGCTCTGGTGAGATTCGTACGCGGCGTTTGTCACGGATGAAAAGTGCAGCCACGGCACGCAGCTTGCGCAGACGAAGTCGTCGCTATGCCCTTCCATGGGCGAGGGGCTGCCGAGCTTTGCGGCCTCCACCTTAGGCGCGGCGTCCATTTTGAATTCGGGGTAGGTCGGCGCGTGTTCGCACCAGACCTGCCTGAACATTTCGCTGTGCGTCATGACGGGAGTCATCACAGCGATACGCTCAAATTCGACGATTTCCCCGCTTTCAAGAAGCCGCTGCCTCATCTGCGGGACGGCGTTTGCCGCGCGCAAAACGGCGTAGAGGGAGAGCATAAAAAAGGATTCCCCGAGCTCGTAGGCGTAAGTGCTCAGCGGCTGCGCGTCAATCTGCACGGACATGCTCACACAGGGAGTGTCAAATTTCTTGTAAAACTCAAACATCTCCCTGCGCGGCCAGGTATCCAGGTCTATAACTCTGTATTTGTTCATGCTGAAAAGGATTTTTCCTCTGAAGGTTTTTTTTGCAATTGTTTTCTCTAATCTGCTTTAAAAGTCAATTTTGACGCAACGAAATAACGACTTATCCTGACGTAACGATTTATAGAAAAAGCTAGTTTTAGGAGCAATTAAATAGCTGGCTATCTTGATGCAACGATTGAATTCGCAACTTGGTTTGCTTCGCAAATCCGCGTTGTCTCACCACTCGCTTCGCTCGGGCAAAACGCTTTGCGTTTTGTTCCCCCGCCGCCTGCGCGGCGTGGTTTCGATGCATAGCAAGGCGCAAAAGGCAGCTCATATATTTATAAAAGCCACCTTGGGGCAATGAAACCGCAGCTTATCCTGATACATCGTTTTGAATAAAAAGATAGTTTTGGCACAATGATTTTGGATGAGAAATTCATTCGCAAAAAAGGCCCACGCTGGGAGTGTACAGATAGTACATGACCTGTGTGGGCCTTTTTTAAGGATGGATTTATCGCCAAAAGCGTTTGCCAAAACTACTTTTTACAGGCCAGGGCCCACTTGTCGGCAATTTGTTTGGCAATCTGCTCGGTGCCGAGGTTGTGGCGCTCGCGGATGGCGGCGACGTCGGTGCCGTGGGGGATGTAGGCATCGGGCCAGCCGATTACCTGCAATGTGGACGGGCTGTCGTTGTCGGCAAACAGTTCGGAAACGGCGCTGCCAAAGCCGCCTGTGCGGGCGTGGTCTTCGAGCGTGACGATGAGGGAGTTCCTGCGCGCGTGCTCAAGCAGAAGCTCCTCGTCAAGCGGCTTTGCGAAGCGCGCGTTGATTACGCCCGCGTTTATGGAGTGCTCCTTTTCCAGAATTTCGGCGACTTTCAGTGCTTCGTCAACCATGTTGCCGAGGGCCCAGATGGCTATTGAACCCTCGGGCTTGCGCACTTCCACGGCCTTGCCGATTTCCAGCGTTTCCGGCTCGTCCTTGATGGCTACGCCGAGGCCCTTGCCGCGCGGATAGCGGATGAACACGGGCTTTTTGCAGACGACGGCGGTGTGGAGCATGTCGGTAAGCTCGTCCTCGTTTGCAGGCTGCATGACGATGGAATTGGGCAGGCAGCGCAGATAGGCGATGTCAAAGAGGCCGTGGTGCGTGGCGCCGTCCTGCGGGCTTAAGCCCGCGCGGTCAAGGCAGAACACTACGGGGAGGTCCTGCAGACAAATGTCGTGCATGGCGATGTCAAACGCGCGCTGCATGAAAGTTGAGTACATGGCGACTACGGGAACGAAGCCCTTTGCGGCCATGCCCGCGGCGAAAACCGCGGCGTGCTCTTCGGCTATGCCGACGTCAAAGAACTGCTCGGGCAGCTCCTTTTTGATGAAGGAAAGGCTGGTGCCGGAAGCCATGGCGGCGGTGATGCCGACTATCTTCGGGTCCTTCTTTGCAAAGCGGACGAGGGCCTTGCCCATGGCGTCCTGATAGGAGAGGATGTTCTTGTTCTTCTGCTCGGTGGATTCCCCCGTGCAGACGTCGTAAGGCGTTGCGCCGTGGAACTTCTCGGGGTTTTCAACCGCCGCTTTTAGTCCGCGCCCCTTCTGCGTGACGACGTGCAGGAGCACGGGCTCCTCCGAAGATTTGCAGAAATTCAGATAATGCTCCAGCAGGAACATGTCATGCCCGTCTATGGGGCCGAGGTAGCGGAAGCCGAAATTCTCAAACAGCGAGCACGGCAGGAAGAAATCTTTGATGTTCTTGCCCGCCTTTTCCATCAGCTTTATGGCCTCTTTGCCGCCCGGAAGCTTGCGAAGGAAGGTGTCAAACTCCTTCTGGAACTTGTTGTGCAGCGGGCTTGTGATGACATCGTTGAGCTTCTGCGAAATCATGCCGACGTTTTTGGAAATCGACATTTTGTTGTCGTTAAGCACGACGATGAGGCGCTTTGTGGTGGTGCCGATGTTGTTGAAAGCCTCCATCGTCACGCCGTTTGTGAGCGCGGCGTCACCGAGTACGGCCACGATGTGCTCCTTCCCGCCCAGCCTGTCGCGCGCGGCGGCAAGGCCGAGGGCGGCGCTGGCGGCGGTACCCGCGTGGCCCGCGCCGAAGATGTCGTGCTCGCTCTCCTCGCGGTTGCAGAAGCCCGTGAGGCCGTCGGTCATCCTGAGGGTCTTGAAGCGTTCGCCCTGGCGGCCCGTCAAAATCTTGTGGGTGTAGCACTGGTGGGAGACGTCGAAAAGAAAGTTGTCTTTCGGCGTGTTGAAGACCCTGTGCATGGCTATAGTCAGTTCGACTATCCCGAGGTTGGGGCTCACGTGCCCGCCGTTTTTGGAAGTGACGGCGATTATTTCGTCCCTGATTTCCTGCGCGAGTTCGGGCAGCTGCTCCTGCGGGAGCTTTTTGACGTCGTCGGGGGACTTTATCTGGTTTAAAATGGACATAGTTTATCTTAACATTGAAAATTGCCAAAAATCAGGGGAGGAATTCTTCCACGCCCGCGTCGGTGAGTTCCCCCACCCTCATCTTGGCCTCGTCAAGCTGGGCCTTGCAGGCTTCAAGACATCTCTTTGCGCGGGAGTACTTTTCCACAAGGTCGGCAAGCGGCACGCGTGAGCTTTCAAGCTCGGCGAGGATATCCTCGAGCTCTTTCAAATTATCTTCAAAAGAGGGGGCCGTTTTGCTGTCGGACTTTGACGCCATTATCCCATGAATAAAAAATCATTTGCCGTTTAAGCCAAGCACAAAATTCGGCCATCAAAAAATATTGGAGCGCGGCAAACTGGTAAAATTCCGCATTTTAAATCGGATTTATTCGGAAAAACAAAAGCGTGAAAATCAGATATTATTTTGATACGCGGCAGATTTATTCGCACAGCGAGCGCACAAGTGTTCCGCGACCGGTGCAGACCTTTCGATGCAGATGGACTTACCTCCAAAAGAACTTTCGCATTTGTTTTGGCGGCACGGTTTGGATGCATAACAAGGCGCACAAACCTGACGCAATGATTTGGGATGAAGAGCAAGGCGCAAAAAAATTCCGCGCAGGAAGTGTACAGATTAGTACATGACCTGTGCGGAATTTTTGCAGCAACGTCGCTATTCGCCCAAAGCATTCGTCAGGCGACGCGTTCGACGGCGAGAAGCGGAGGATTCGGACGGCGCGGCGCAAGGCGGTAGGCGTTGCGGAGGTAGTCAAAGGCGGAGTCGAGGTTGGTCTCGTCGTTATAGTGGATCATGAGGAGGGGTTCGCCCTGCTTGACCTGGGTGCCTACCTTCTTGATTTCGGTGACACCCACGTAGGGGTCAACCTTGCCGTTCTTTCCCTGGGAGAGGAAGTGGACGCCGCGGGCTATCATGCCGGCGTTGATGTTGTGCACGTAGCCGCGCTTGGGGGCGGCAAGCTTCTTGGAGTGCTTTGGCATGGGATACTTTGAGGCGTCTTCAAGCCAGGGGGCGGCGCCGCCCTGGGCCTTTATCATCTCAAGGAATTTTTTGTAGGCGCTGCCGTCTTCTATGACGCGCTCAACGGCCTGCTTCGCGGAAAGCGTGCTGCCGGCCACGCCTGCGAGGCGCAGAACCTCCATGCCGAGCTTCAGGACAAGCTCCTTCATGTCCTCGTTTTCAAGTTCTCCCCTGAGGAATTTTGCCGCTTCCAGAACTTCAAGACCCATGCCCACGCAGTCTCCGAGGGGCTGGTTGATATCCGTAACCCACGCCACGCACTTGCGCTTCATGACGCGGGCAACGCGCGTGATTGTGCGCGCAAGCTGCTTTGCCTGCTCCAAATCCTTTATGAAGGAGCCGTTGCCCCATTTGACATCCACAACCAGGCCTTCCGCGCCGGCGGCGAACTTCTTGCTGAGAACGCTTGCCGTGATAAGCGGGATGCTGGGGATGGTGGCCGTCTGCGAGCGCATCTTGTAGATGATTTCGTCCGACGGCGAGATGTTGTTGTCGTGCTGGGCTATGGCGCAGCCGACGGTGGCAAGCTGCTTTATGAAGGCGTCAACGGCCATCTTCGTTTTCACGCCCGGGACGGACGAGAGCTTGTCGTGCACGGTTATGACGAAGTCTTCGTCCGGACTCGACATGCAGGGGACGACGACGCCGCAGGCGGCGCCTATTGCGGAAAGGATGAGCGTGGTTTTGTCTCCCACGCCGCCCGTGGAATATTTTGCAACCTTGGGGCGCGTGATGCGGGAGAGGTCGAGAATGTCTCCGGTGAGTATCATCTCTTCGGCGAATAGCGCGGTCTCCTGCGCGGACATGTCCTTAAAGTAAATGGCCATCAGCAGGGCGGCCATCTGGTAGTCGGGAATTTCGCCGTCCAGGATGGAGTCCACAATGTTGCGCACTTCCGTCTCCGTGAACTCGTCACCGTCGCGCTTCTTTTCAATGAGATAGGAGTAGGAGGGCTTGATGACGCCCTTTGTCATTGGTTTTTTATTGATAGCCATAACTTTACCTTTTGATGCCCTTTGAAGAATTACGCCCTTCCGCAAGCCCGAATCCAAACGCGCCGGACTTATGCGGACGCGGTTTGCGCAGACTTTGAAGGGCGCATTCGCCCATACAATGATTAGGAGCACTTTTTCAGCCAAATGTCGAGCGAAAAATTGGAATATCTCACAAATAATTTGGGAATATCTTTCCATTTTCCAAAGGGGCTCAAATATTTACAGAACTGAATTTTTTCGGCTTTGAAGCCGCCTTTTCCGCGGGCGGGCGCAAAAAAAACGGCGCAGAGAGCGCCGACGCATGTTTTTCAAAGCCCGTGCGCCGGATGGCGCGGGCGCTATTTAACTTTCTTTTTGCGCCTGCCGTTGATGATGAGGACCGCGCAGACGGCCGCGAGGCCGAGCGTTCCGCTGAATACAACGCCGGGCATGGGCTGGCCCGTGGGCGTCGCAGGGGAGATAGAGAAGGTCATCCCGTTCTTGTTGCCGTGGAATTTGAGGCCGAACTCTTCCGCCGCTTCGTCGCCGCCAAGGTCGGAGAGCATGAAATCGCCTTTCTTGTTCTTTTCGTCGCCAAATATGGTGCCCTGCCCCGCGTGCTCCGTGTAAAAGCTGATGCTATCGCCCTCCGCGAGGCCGTCGATGGAGAACGTGCCGTCGATGTTGACGTCTAAGGGGATAAGCTCCCCGCGCTGCCCGGTTTCGGGGTCGTATCTGTAGTAGCCGAAGCCCTTGGAACCGCCGAAATCGCCGGTTATGGTGAGCGTGAGGGATGAAGCCCCCGTGACGGTTATGAAGCCGCCGCCGTAAGTGATTGCAGCAACTGCGGAGCCCGCAGCAAGCGCGGCAATCAAAAGTGAGGTTATAATTTTTTTCATGATACTTATCCGCCTTAATGGCCATTTGCCATGTCATGTTTGACAAAAATTATCACGGGCGGTTCCCGTTTCGGGAGTTTTAAACGCCACTCCCAACGCAACTCCCAAATACGGAGCTTATTTTGCGGAGAAATATTTTTAGAGCCTATTCGGTTTAAATTACGCAAAAAGGAAACTTTGATATTTTAGAGTGATTGCATATAATCACGCGCATAATTTTGCCTTGGCGTTGAGGCGGATGAGGAGTTTTCGCATGCTGGCGATGAGGACGGCTTTTCGGAAAGATGCGCGCAGGGCGCGTACTGAGTCGCCCCGCGCGATGCCGGCGCAAAAAAAAGAGGCTTGCGCCTCTTTTTTTTAAATCTTCTAAACCTTATTACGCCCTACTTGCGCCTGCGCCTGCCGATCACAACAGCCCCGAGAATGACGGCCGCCAGAACGGACGTTGCCATTGCGCCGGGCATGGGCTGGCCGCTCGGAGTGGAGGAACCGCCGCCGCCGTTGAAGCCTATGGTCACGCCGAACTTGCTCACGGTAGTGTCTCCGAAGTGGAGCGTCATTTCATTCGTGGGCTTGGTCGTGGTATTGGATACCCAGAAGCTCTGCCCCGCAGCGTTGGCGTGCGTCTGCGCGTTCATGGAGTTGATTTCGCCGTTGCCCATGTCAAGCCAGAAGCCGACCCTGTCGCCCGCGGAGAAATCCATGGAGAAGAGGCCGCCGGAGGCTAGGTCAAAAGTCTGCGTTGTCAGAATGTTTCCGCTTGCGTCAAACGTGTACACGCCGAAGAGCAGCGTTGACGCGTTCGCCTTGTTCGTACCCAAGCCGAAAGTCATTGAAGAGTCCTGCTTTACGAGCAGGGAGTCTGCCAGGCTGTTTTTCTGCGAGAAGTACTGGTACTGGAACGTTGCATCGCTCCTGCCGCTGAACGTCGTAGACCACTGGTCCGCAAATGCGGAAAGCGCCAATATCCCCGCCGCAAATGTTGTAATAAATTTTTTCATATTGAATTCCTAACTTAAGATATTTTTTATGGCTCAAGTTGATAATGTTTTATACGAAAAGTCAAACTTTTTCGCAAAACCTTTTTTTGCATAATACTTAAAAATAGATTCTTACAAAAACAACTCTTCATTTTCTAAATGTAAATTGGTGAACAATCGCAATGCCGGCATTAAGCGCGGAAATATTCGGACGACTTCACGCAGCCGTTCGCGAATCGCCAACCCGTTTTAGCGTACGGTTTGGATGCATAGCAAGGCGTGAAAATTCCACGCGCGAAGTGTGAAAATTAGCATATGCCCCGTGTGGAAGGCGCTTAGAGCGCTAGCCATTGAAGGGGTTCCCGCCCCTACGCCAACCGCAAACGCGATGAGCCTATCCCCGCTCGCCGTTTTAACGCAGTGATTTTGGGTGATCAATGAACTCGCATTCACAGTGGTGAATGTCTCGCCCCTTCGGGGTGGCCTAAAGGCCATTTTCCCCCAAAGCTTTTTAGGGAAATTGCGCGGTAACACCGCGCGGCTTTCTCTAAAAACTTTGGTGCTTTATGCGCAAGAAAACCCCGCGGTGGAAGTGTACAAAAAGTACATGACCATTGCGGGACTTTCGTAGCGGCGCGATTAGGCACCAATCAAGTCGCCAAAAAATGCGTTTTAACGCAATGATTTTCAATGCATGGCGAGGACAATGAAGCCGCCCAAGGTGCGGTACGCAAGCAGCCTGGGAGGCTTTATTTACGCAGCTATTCGCCCAAATCGTTCGTTAAAACAGGATTTGGAGCTGGGCGCGGATAGTGCTGCTCGTCGCCCTGTACGCCTCATCCGGCGTGTTTGCGTTATCGGAGAACTGGGCCCATTCGTAGCCGGCGGAAACTTTGACGGCGGGGATGACGTACCAGTTTGCGCCAAGATAGACCTGCTTGGCGTTGTTGAAGGCGTAGGGCACGCCGAGGGGGGAGCGCTGAGCGAAGCTCTGACCGTTGCCGGCGCCGACTATGCCGTAGCCGTCGGAAGTAAGCCAGCTGAAGCGCAGAACGGGCTCAATCTTGCCCCATTCGCCGATGTCGAACTTGTAGGCGACGGTGGCGTTCACGCCAAGGGGGGTTGAAGTTTTCGGAGCGGTCAGCGTGTCCTTGCCGTCCTCAATGCTCTGGATGAAGAATTCGCCGAGGAGCGTGAGGCCCTCCCACTTGATGGCCGCATAAGGATTGAGGCCCCAGATGCTGCGGTTTTCGTAACTGTTGGTCGCGGCGACGAGCCATTCATAGCCGCCGCTGGAATAGCCGTAGTTCACGCCGACATCGTAGAATACGGTCTGGTTTTTTATGGTGACGGAGTTCTTGTAGCCGGCGTTGAGGTAGAAGGAGAGGTTGTTGTTGCCCTGCTCGTTGCTGAGGGCGCTGTAGCCGTCCTCAAAGGAGTTGCCGCCCACGGCGGCCACGCCGTAATAGAGACCCTCAATCTGGAGCAGCGTGCCGTTCCAGAAAACGCCGAGCGCGCGCGAGCCGAAATTCTTGCCCTTGCCGCCGGGAACGCCGGTGGCGTAGGTGTCGGGGCGGGTGAAGAAGAAGGTTGCCACCGAGCGCTCAATGGCGAGCTGCCCGAAGTCGTCCATATTCTGTTCCTGGCCGAAGTTGACCTTGCTCAAGCCGATGTCGAGCTGCCCGATAAGATAGTCAAGCGCGACTTTTTTGCTGATGACAACCCTGTCGAGATAGTCGCGGTCGCTGCCTTCCATACCGAAGTCGGTCATTATATCGGCGCTCCAGCCCATGCCGAGGTCGGCTTCGAGGCCGAGCTTGACGTAGCGCAGTTCAAAACCGTTGGTCTGGGGGAGTTTACCCGTGCCCCTGGGGGAAGTCTGCATGTCTCCCTGGTTCCAGCCGTACCAGGCGCTGATGCCGCCCTTGATTTTTATCGATTTGGTCTCCTTGGAGCCCGGTGTGACGACAACGCTCTGCTTGGCGATGTCGGCCGCCTCCTCCTGCGTGAGGGTGCCCTTTTTGACGAGGGTTTCAAGAAGGGCCTTGTCCTGCGCAGTCGCGCTCAATGCGATGGCTGCGATAAGTAAGGTAATGAGTTTTGTCTTCATTGCGTTCGTGTGTTTGTATTTAAAGTGTGTTTAAAGTGTGCGTAAAAACAATCCGCGTTCTGCGTAATAATTGCGCATTTCTTGCCAAATTCAAGCCCTAAAGTGAGATTTTTCGACCATCCGCACAGATGCAGGCGCAATAAGCTTTTCTCCAAAAACTTTCGCATCGGAAAAATCAGCCGACCTCTTCAATATACGATGCGGGAACGCGCAAAGCAAACGTAACTGTTGAATTCACATTCACAACAGTGAACGTTTCATCACGCGCGTTGCTCGGGCAAAACGACAAAACGGTTTTGACGCAGCGATTTGGGATGAAGAGCGAGGACAATGAAGCCGCCTAGGGTGCGTAGCGTACAAGTAGTACGTAAGCAGTCTAGGCGGCTTCATTCACGCAGCTATTCGCCAAAAGCGCTAAAGAATGCGTTTTGACGCAGTGATTTTGGATGAGAAATTCGTACGCAAAAAAGGCCTGCGGTGGGAGCGTACAAGTAGTACGTGACCAGTGCAGGCCTTTTTTAAGCGGATGGATTTATCGCCAAAAGCGCTCGTCAAAACAGGACTTGGATTTGGGCGCGGACGGTATTGGAATAGGTCTTGACGGTGTCGTAAGGGGCGTCGATGTTATCGTGGTAGTAGGCCCATTCGTAACCGAGGGAGAATTTGACGGAGGGGATGAAGTACCAGTTGGCGCCGAAGTAGAGGGACTGGGCGGAGCGGTAGCAGTCTATGTTGGGGGCGGCGGCGGGGCGGATGTTGTCGCCGTTGTATCCGCAGCCGGAGATGCCGTAGCCGTCGGTGTCCACCCAGGAATAGCGCAGAACGGGCTCAAAGTGGCCCCATTCGCCTATGTTGAACTTGTAGGCGGCGGTAAGGTTCACGCCGATAGGCAGCGCGGTGGCGGAGCGCCCGAGCTGATAATACCAGGTTTTTTGGCCGTTCTCCACGTTTTGGATAAAAAATTCTCCGAGGACGGTTAACCCTTCCCACTTGAGGGAGAGGTAGGGGTTGAAGCCCCAGATGCCTCGGTTCTCCCAATTGCTGTCGGCCATGAGCCCCCAGGCGTAACCGCCAGTGGAGTAGCCGAAATTGACGCCTAAGTCGTAAAGAAAAAGGTTTTCCCCGGCGGTGAAGGAATTTTTGTAGCCGGCGTTCGCGTAGAAGGCGAGGTTGTTGTCGCCCTGCTCGTTGCTGAGGACGTTGAGGCCGTCCTCATACGAATTGCCGCCGACGATTGAGAGGCCGTAATACGCGCCGTCAATCTGGAGTATTTTGCCGTCCCAGAACACGCCTATTGCGCGCGAGCCGAAGTTCTTTGCCTGCGTAAAGCCCAGCGGAAGGTCGCGGTTGGCCTGCGGCCTTGTGAAGAAATACGTGGCGATGGAGCGGTCTATGGCAAGCTGGCCAAAGTCGTTCATATTTTGTTCCTGGCCGAAATTCACCTTCCTTAAGCCCACGTCGAGCTGTCCGGAAAAAATGTCCAGCCAGTCGACCCGCTTGCTGATTACGACCTTGTCAAGGTAGCTTCTGTCGCTGCCCTCGGTGCCGAAGTCCGTCATAAATTCCGCGCTCCAGCCCGAGCCGAGGTCGGCCTCTATGCCGAATTTCACGTAGCGCAGGTCGAAGCCGTTTTTGCTCGGCAGCTTGCCGCGCATGCCCATAGACAGCGTGTTCGTCTTGATGTCGGCCTGGCTCCAGGCGTACCAGGCGGAGATGCCGCCCTTGATTTTTATCGCTCGCGCGTCCTTGGCTCCCGGGGTGACTATCACGCTCTGTTTGGCGATGTCGGCGGCCTCGTCCTGCGTGAGGGCCCCCTTCTTGACGAGCGTTTCAAGAAGGGATTTGTCCTGAGCGGCGGCGGCGAACGCCGTGAGCGCAAGCAGGATGGCCGTTATGGAGCGTTTAAATGTCATTTGCGTCTTAATATTCGTGGAAATTTTTGCGGCGGCTCCGGAAAAACCCGGGCGGCCTGATTTTTACGAGATATTCGCACTTTTTCGGGGAGCTTCAAGAATTTTTATCCGTTTATGGAAATTTTACATCGGCGGCAGACGCGTGCGTCCCGTCCCGAAAAGTGCGGAGGACGGGAACGCCGGCAATATAAACTGCGCCCTGCCCCGTCCGCGCCGGAGATTATTTTCAGAATAGTGTTGAAATGACGGCACGGGCAATTAGACACTTAAAGGATATTTAAACGCGCCCGGAGGGCGAAATTCACCGAACCAACACACCATTCTCACGACATGAAAAACACTCTGGAAATTTATCAGGACGCCGCAAACCAGGCGCGCGGCCTCGCAATAGACGCGGTCGAACAGATACAGTCGGGGCACCTCGGGCTGCCGCTGGGCTGCGCGGAAATCGGCGCGGTGCTCTTCGGCGAGGTCATGAATTTTGACCCTAAGGCGCCCAAGTGGCCCAACCGCGACCGCTTCATTTTGAGCGCCGGCCACGGCAGCATGTTCCTCTACGCGTGGCTCCACATTTCAGGATATAATTTATCACTCGATGATATTTCAAAATTCCGCGTCAAGGGCTCAAAAACTCCGGGGCATCCGGAATTCGGCCACACGGACGGCGTGGAGGTGACCAGCGGCCCGCTCGGCCAGGGCATAGCCAACGCGGTCGGCATGGCCATGGCGCAGAAAATGGCCGCCGCCAAGTACAATTCGGCGGACAAACAGATATTCACGCACAAAATCTACTGCCTTGCCGGTGACGGCTGCATGCAGGAAGGCATATCCGCGGAGGCCTGCTCGTTGGCGGGGCACCAGAAGCTCGACAACCTAGTGCTGATGTTCGACTCCAACGACGTGACGCTTGACGCCATGGCAGTCAAGACGCAGTCCGGAGACTTCAAGAAGCGCTTTGAATCCTACGGATTCGAAGTCGTCCAGGCCAACGGGCACGATTTTGCCGACATCCGCAAGGCCTTCAAAAAGGTCCGCAAGGAGAACGGAAAGCCCAAGCTGATAATATTCAAGACGGTGATTGCCAAGGGAATTCCCGAAGTGGAGGCCTCCGCAAAGGGCCACGGCGAAGGCGGGGCTAAGTTCGCGGCGGCTTCGCGCAAGATGCTTGGCCTTCCGGAACAGAAGTATTTTGTTGGCGAAGGGACGTACGCCTATTTCGGCAAACTCGCCAAAAAGCGCGCAAGGGCGCGCAAGGCGTGGGAAAAGCTCTACGCCTCATGGCAGGCGGAGAACCCCGCGCTTGCGCAGGAGCTGGACTGCTCTTTGACGCGCGGCCGCTTCAAAGACCCCGCCATGCTGCTTGAAAAAATCCCCCTTGCCGACGCGGCGAAGAAGTCCGCAACCAGGGTCTCGGGCGGGAACGCCCTCAACGCCCTTTCCGCCGCCCTGCCCAACGTGATAACGGGCGCGGCCGACCTGTTCGGCTCCACAAAGAACTACATCAAGGACGGCGGGGATTTTTCTCCGGAAAACCGCGCGGGCAAAAACATCTGGTACGGAATACGCGAGCACGCCATGGGCGCAATTTCCAACGGCTTCGGCTACTACGGCATATTCTCCAGCTCCACGGCCACCTTCCTGACCTTCGCGGGCTACATGATGCCCGCAATAAGAATGGCGGCCCTCGCCAAACTGCCCGTGCAGTACTTCTTCACGCATGACTCCGTGGGCGTGGGCTTTGACGGCCCCACCCACCAGCCCGTGGAACTCGCAAGCCAGCTGCGCTGCATACCCGACATGCACGTGATACGCCCCGCAGACGCCGAAGAATGCGCCGCCGCCTGCGCCCTGGCCCTCTCGCGCGCCGACGGCCCCACCGCCCTCATACTCTCGCGCCAGGACCTCCCCGAAAACGCGGAAATCCCCGCGCAGGAGCGCAGAGCCGGAACGCTCAGGGGCGCCTACGTGGCAAAGAAGGAAGCGGCGGAGCTTTCAAAAATCGTGATAGCGACGGGTTCCGAACTCCAGCACGCACTGCTTGCCGCCTCGAAGGATGCGGGGATAAGGGTCGTATCAATGCCCTGCATGGAGATTTTTGACGCCCAGGGCGCGGACTACCGCAAGAGCGTTTTGCCCTCCGGCTTCAAGAATGTCGTGGCTGTCGAGGCCGGCATCAGCAAGCTCTGGTACAAATACGCCACGAAGTTCGTCTGCACGGACGCCTTCGGATTTTCGGCGGACACCCCCGTGCTCTTCGACCACTTCGGAATCAACGCCCAAAGCATTCTGGACGCCTGAGGTGCGCAGAAAGCGGCATCACTTAACCTAAAAAGACGCGGACTCTTGTCCGCGTCTTTTTGCGCCGGCGCAATGGAGGAGGCCTTTGCGCGCCGCCCCTGCCCCGCCAAACGCGCCCGCAAACGTTTTCCCCGCAGGCGGCGCGGCGGTTAAACAATCTCCCGCCCCCGCCTCATCACATGCAAGGATGTTCCACGTGGAACATCCAATCCGAAGAAAAAAAGCGCCGCGCACCCTGCCCCGCAAAAAATTCCAGAGCCCCCGCGCCCCTTCCGCCGTAAAAAAAATGCACACAGACTTTTTGCAAAAGATAAAGAATTGCGCAAAGGCGCTCCGGCGAAATCTAATGCGCATGTAAAAAAAATTGGTTTGAGGAAAATATTTTAAAAGCGGAAGAAATTTTGGCGATTTTTGGGGCAAAAACCGATACCTGCATCCCAAGACGGGGGTAAAATCGATTTTAGGGGCATTTTTGAGCGTTTAACGCGAAATTTGAATTTTCGGCCATTTTTGCCATTCGGGTTTTGAAGGATTTTTCAAATCCACAACCCGCGCCGTGAAATTTTGGGTTTTTCCTACCCTGCGGCGGGCGCAAAAAATGTTCCACGTGGAACATTTTGCCAAAGGACGCAAAAAAGAAAAATGCAGGGCGGGCAATATCGGTTAAAAAAATCCGCAAAGGAAATCCATGCGCCAAAAACATCCGCACGCATTTCCGCATGCGCCCGCAAAGCACATCGGACCGCAGGCGGAAGAAAAATACATCGGGCAAAAATGCTTGAAAGTTCGGCGGGCAGGCTGTTTTATGGCGGCTTCATCATAAGGGAATGCTTAAGCTTGGAAAAACAAATCCGTATCAGGTGATAGTTGTCGGCGCGGGCCACGCGGGCTGCGAGGCCGCGCTCGCCTGCGCGCGCATGGGGCTTGACACCCTCATAATCACGGGGAATTTGGACACCATAGCCCAGATGAGCTGCAATCCGGCCATAGGCGGGCTCGCGAAGGGCCAGATAGTGCGCGAAATTGACGCCCTCGGCGGAGAGATGGCCCTCAACGCAGACGCCACAGGGATACAGTTCAAACTCCTCAACGCCTCAAAGGGCCCCGCAGTGCAGTCCCCAAGGGCGCAGTGCGACAAGAAGGCCTACCAGTTCCGCATGAAGCTGGCGCTGGAGCGCCAGAACAACCTTTCAATCTTTCAGGCCAAGGGAACGGAGGTAATAACCGAGAAGGGCAGGGCCGTGGGCATGCGCACCAACATGGGGGCGGATTTTTACGCCGAGGCGGTAATCCTCACAACGGGCACCTTCCTGCGCGGCCTCATGCACGTCGGCTTCAGCAAGGCAGAGGGCGGCAGAATGGGGGATTTCTCCTCAAACAAACTATCCAAGAGCCTGAAAGACATAGGCTTGGAACTTGACAGGCTTAAAACGGGCACCCCCGCAAGGATACTCGGCAAGTCCATAGACTTTTCAAAATGCGCCGTCCAGGAGGGCGACAAAACGCCGCAGCTTTTCGCCTTTTACGACACCTATCCGCACGGCAATACCGACAAAATGTTCCACGTGGAACAACTGTCCGTCTGGGAAGGCGAGGGCGGCAGACTCAGGCAAAACGCGCCGAACGCGAAAAATTGCGCGGCAAGCGCCGCCGGCGGCGAAGACTATTCCGACATTTTCCGAGCGGCCGCCTTCGGGCACTTTGAAGGCTTCGGCAAAAACCAGCTCAACTGCTACGAGACGCACACTACGCAAAAGACGGCGGAAATCATCAGGGCGAACCTTGAGAAATCCGCAATGTACGGCGGGGAGATTTCCGGAATAGGCCCTCGCTACTGCCCGAGCATCGAAGACAAGATAGTGCGCTTCTCCGCCAAGGAAACGCACAGGCTCTTTCTTGAACCCGAGGGGCGCGACACCGATGAGTGGTACATCAACGGCCTCTCAACATCAATGCCCGTGGACGTGCAGCGCGAGATAGTCTCCTCCGTCATAGGCCTTGAAAACGCGCTCATCACGCGCCCCGCATACGCCGTGGAGTACGACTTCGCGCCGCCCACGCAGCTTTTCAACACCCTTGAGTCAAAAATCGTCGAAGGGCTTTTCTGCGCGGGACAGATAAACGGCACGAGCGGCTATGAGGAGGCGGCGGGGCAGGGCCTCGTCGCCGGCATAAACGCGGCGGCAAAGATACTCGGCATCCCACCGCTCACACTCGCGCGGCACGAAAGCTACATAGGCGTGCTCATTGACGACCTCGCCACCAAGGGCACGAAGGAGCCCTACAGGATGTTCACAAGCCGCGCGGAATACCGCCTGCTGCTCAACCACACGGGCGCGGAATGCCGACTTTTCAAATACGCGCAGAAGTACGGCCTCCTCGGCGGGGAGCGCGCAAAGAACATCGCCGCAAAAATCTCCGATATAGAGGCGTGGGTTAAAAGGCTGGAAAATTCCCCCGCTGCGGCAGTCCTGCGCCGACAGGAGGAAGGCGCAAGGCTTGAGGACATCCTTTCGAAAGAGTTTTTCTCGCTCTCCGCAGGAACGCGAGACGAGGTTCTTTACCGCGTAATTTACAAAGGCTATCTTGAACGCGATTTGCGCCAGATTGAAAAAATGGGCGCGATGGACGGGATGAATATCCCCGCGGATTTTGACTACGCAAAAGTGTCGGGCCTGCGGCTTGAAGCGGCGCAAAAACTCGAAAAATTGCGCCCTTCAACATTGGGCCAGGCATCGAGAATTTCTGGCGTATCGCCCGCGGATATCAACGTGCTCTCGGTAGCCGTCCGCGCCCACAGGCGCTCAAAAGAATAGGGCGGGGCGGCGAAGCGAAATAGACCTTACGCCATATTGGCGTACTGCACAAGGGAAGTCCGAATATATAAACCCGCCCCTCAAAACCCCTGCAGGCCGAGGACTTTCAGCAGGATGGCGCGGACGTGCGGGTTGGGGGAGAGCGCGTTCTCGCAGCCGCATTCGAAGAACCAGAGCCAGTCTTCGGGATTGTCCTCCAGAAATCTGTTAAAGTAGTCGTTCAGCGTTACGCCGACGGCGCCGCTGCGCGAAATGCCGGCCTGGCAGTGGATTATAAGCGCGTCGCGCCGCACGGCGGCCTCCTCCGCAAAGGCCTTTATGCGCACCGCGTCATCCCGCGTGAAGGGGCGGCGCGCGGGCGGACTGCAGTGAGACTCTTCCGGTATGGAATCGTCAAAATTCAGAATGAGCACGGGATGGGTTTTGCGGAACTCTTCGGGAATGGGGCAGAGCATGCTGTCGTCGTCATCGCCCGCGTTCGCGCCGTTGTTTATGGAAATGAAGGACGCGCGGGAAATAAGCTCAGAGCACGCCTCCGCGTTCGCGAAGATGCGCCTGATTGTGGATTTGCTGAGCACACGTATTTTCATTTCCCTATCTTTTTCAGGCCATACAAACGACTTCTGCAAAAAAATCAACCCCCATAAGCGCGGCGGGAGAACGGCTTATATGGACGCCAGCAAACGCCCGCATATTCGAGTTAATCTGCAACGGTTTTGATTTTGGCAAGTTGCGAAATTTTTTCCCTAAGGGCAAAGCCCCTGTTGCGGCGTCCAAAGTTAAAACGCAAGGAACATTCCGTCGCTTGCGGCCTACTTCCTTATGTATGCAAGGCTGCGGCAGAGACGGAAGAGGCGCAGCGCAAGTTCCGTGCGGGCGGAGGGGGCGAGGGAGGCGAGATGGGTATGCAGCGCCTTCAAATCCATTTTCAAAAGCGCGCGCGTTTCGGAGTCCAGCTCCGTCACGAGGTATGAGACGGGGTCTGCGTCGGCCTTTGGGAGAAGTTTTCTGTACTCCGCGGGCTCAAGCCCCGCACCCGGGGCCGCCGAAATCCGCGAGAGCAGGGCGCCGACGGCCATATAAGGCGCATGGGCGCCCGCTTCCGACATGGCGGCGTTAAGCTCCGCCTCGGAGCAATTCAAGAGACTGGCAGAATTCAAAGAAGACACACTAACTATTCGGTTTTATTTTTCCCTGATAAAGAAATATTTTTGCAGAGTGGCGCAAAATCCTGAATGTATGCGTATGCGCTTTCCGCGCGGCTTCGGAGTAAAGGCCTCGCAATACGGGATGAACGAAGGGGCGGCGGATGGAAACGGAAACCGCGCGACGCTGCGGCGCAAAGTTGCATAGCGCAACAAAAAGCGGACAGGGGAGGGCGGGAACGCATAAGGGGAAATTTTTCATTGCGGAGTTTGGCGCGGGGAAGCCTATGGAATGCAGGGCGGGGTATTAGCATAAAATTCATTTTGAAGCCGGAGGTTTGCCGTTCTTGCGGCATTTGCAGGCGTCTTTCAGGATTTCGCGCATTACGGCGCTGGCGCTGCGGCCGGACTTCTTCGCCGCAGCCGCAAGGCTCTCCGCCACGCAGGGCGGAACGCTCGCGGACACCTTCAGGGATTTCTTTTTCTGCGTTTTCATTTTTAAATTGTTATAACTTTCTATTAAATTTTATAACAATTGCAATAAAAAATATTTCTTGCCCTTCTAATAAATTTCCAGAAAATCTAGAGAAAACTATAGAATTCCATCATGGCACTAAAGCAAAAGGGCAAAACCGTCAGCACTCATATCCCGCATGGGATTGCGGAGATACTTATAAAGCGCGCGCAGAACATGAATTGGACGGTGTCAAAATACGTGGGCTACATTCTGCAGGACTGGCACGCGCGCGGCTGCCCCGCCATAAACAATATCGACGAGGCGCTTAACGCCAAGAATGCGGCGGCGGAAAACGCCCCCTCAAAAACGGCAATCGCCAAAGGCGCGTCCAAAAAGCGCAAGAAGCCCTAAAACCCGCAAGAACCGGAACGCGAAAATAATCCCGCGCGGCATTGCAAAAGCCCGACGCGCGCATGAACGGCGCGCACAAATAATTCATACGCCAGAAATGCCTGCGGGGCGCGGTGAAAGAGTAAGCCGTGGGCGGATTAAGACTCGGGATCGACCGCAAAGGGAGAATCCTTTTTATCAACCTCGCGCACCTTTATCGCACGGCAGAGAGCACCAGAATCACTCGTGAAATATTCTTTTACATCCGCATCGGAAACGAATCCTTTTGTCTTCACACAAAACCCAGAATTATCCACAAACGACTCGATGCCGAGAATACTATCATCGGACTTCAATGCGGAACGAATGTTTGCGGAAAGTTGGCTATAATCCAACTCGCTATCTAAAACGCATTTGAAATAACGGTATTTATTACGCTGCGCCTTTTTGCGCATCGCCTCATTAATTTTTCTTAAATTTGCCATGCGGTAATATTATCGGAATAAACCCATAAAACGGAAATTATAAACAC
>JAVBSZ010000140.1:0-12910 GCA_031556415.1 Opitutales bacterium
GAAGAGCTGCGGTGGGATTTCGAACTTCACAACGGTGTCCTGCAATGCCGTAAAAATCCACGCGTGCTTTCCTGAAATGTTCTGCGGGTTTTCAAGCGCGGCGTCCATCTCCGCCTCGAACGCACGGAGGTTTTCAATACGCACGGGATCGTCCGCGGCTATGCTCTCGTGCTCCTCGTCGGCGATGTCGTCGGCCGTGCGCGCAAAGGCGTACACTGCGGCGACGTGCTTCCTTATGGCCTTGGGCACCAGCCTGGCCACGGGGAAATTTTCATAATGCGCCTTCGCCAAAGCCTGACACTGCCTGTATGATGCGTCCAAATCCATTTGCCTTCAATAGTCTTAAATCATGACCATTAAACGGAAGCCCGCCGCGCTGTCGAGATATTTCACCCGCGCAAAACCCTGCGGTCTTGACTATGTTTCCTTTTCCGGATAATCATCATGGTCATGACTATCAAATTGAAATTTTTCGCCTGCCTCATTTTTGCATGCGCGTCGGGGGCGAACGCGAACGAAGCAAACATCGGGGAAGTCCTCGGAGACCTTTCAATGCCGCCCGCGGGCGACGTTTCACAAAAGTTCCCCTACGGCATAACGCAGAAAACCCCGCCGCACCTCACCAAGGTCAATTACGAAAGCCAGAAACCGTACCACAAATACCGCATACAGCTGAGGGTCTTCCAGGGCTGCCCGCAGATTGAAATATCGGAGGGCGGCCGTCTGTGGGCGTCGTGGTTCGGCTCAAACGTGCAGTCGGAAAGGTCTCCTTTACATCAGGACCAGTTCTCCGTCATCGCCACTTCGGGCGACGACGGCGCGACGTGGAAGGAGGTCTACATTTTCGACCCTAGCCGCCTCCTGGACGCCGGCGCTTCAGACCCCATGCTATGGAAGGACGCAAAGGGGAACATCCGTTTCGCCTGCGTGCGCAACATGAAGCTTTCGGAAGACGACACTGACTACACAACCTCGTGGGAATTCACCATGAACAACCCGGAATACGAGTTCGCCGGCGGCTGGAGCGCGCCGCGCTATCTCGGGAACAAAAACATGTCCGTGATGAAGCCGCTTATCATGCCCGACGGCGGCGTACTGCGCCCCATGGACGACTTCAAGGCCATGAAAAACCGCAATGAGCCGCGCATACGCTTCCTGCGCGAGGACGCGGGCGGCAAGCCGCTGTTCGTCTCCGAAACCGCCGACCCCGACGCGACGTTCGTTGAGCAGATGCCCATAATCAGGAAGGACGGCAGCCTCTTCTCATTTTATAGGACGAAGCGCGGGCAGAAATTCATGGAGAGCTTCGACGGCGGGAAGACGTGGAAGCTTGGCGGCCATTACCCTATGCAGTTTTCAATAGACACGAAGTGCTTCCTTAAAACGCTGCCCTCTGGAAAAGTTCTTCTGATTGCCAACGACGTCCAGATGCGCGGGGAGGACGGCAAGAAATTCTATTACCACACCGACGAAAACGGGAAGGAGGTCAAAGAACACGGCGCGCGCAGACGCATGACGGCGTATCTGAGCGATGACGACTGCAAGACGTTTTCCAAAAAATTCCTGCTCTGCGGCGACGGCGCTCTGAGCTACCCCGCCGCCACTCTCGGCAAGGACGGCGCCATTTATATAGTGTACGACCAGGGCCGCGCAACGATAGGCCAGCACACGATATTCCTTTCAAAAATCACGGAGGAAGACATCCTCGCCGGAAAGCTCGTCAGCAAGGGGAGCTTCCTCAACCGCATAGTCATCCGCCCGAGCGACCACGGCGGGGGCCGCCGCGAAGGCGACACGCTTTGATGTGCGTGAAACCGCGCCTGATGCTCCGTTATGAAAAGATTTCGGACCGCTTACGTACATCGGTACGCCACGCGCCCCAAAATCTTTTCATATACTCGCCTGAGTCGCGGTTTGACGCACATCAACAATTCGCGCCCTATTGCCCCCTGACAAGATTAAGCTTGAGATTTCCCAGCCTTTGAGGGAGTCTTTCCGGCTAAAAATTATGAGCAGCACAATCAAAAGACCCGTAGTTCTCCTCATCAGAGACGGCTGGGGCGAAAATCACGACGCCTCGCTTGACAAATACAACGCGTACAAGCTCGCGGACATCCCCTTCTCCAAGGAGCTTTCCGCCAAGTGGCCGCGCACGGAAATTGCCGCGTGCGGACGCAGCGTGGGCCTTCCCGAAGGCATCATGGGCAACAGCGAGGTCGGCCACCAGAACATCGGCGCGGGCCGCATTGTTGACCAGGAGATAGTCAGGCTCGACAAGGGCTTTGAAACGATGAGCATACTTGAAAGCCCCGTCCTCAAGGCGGCGTTTGAAAGGGTTGAAAAAGGCGGCAGCCTGCACCTCATGGGCCTGTGTTCGGACGCCGGCGTGCACGCAATGCTGCGCCACCTCTACAGCATGCTTGAAATCTGCGCAAAAAAGAATTTCAAAAACGTGTACCTGCACGCCTTCACCGACGGGCGCGACACGCCTCCCACAAGCGGGCTCGGCTTCATCAACGAGGTTGAAGCCCAGATGAAGAAGTGCGGCGCGGGAAAAGTGGCTAGCGTCATGGGCCGCTTCTGGGCCATGGACCGCGACAAGCGCTGGGACAGGGTTGAAAAGGCCTACAACTGCCTCGTCGGAAAAAAATCCGAAGGCCAGGTTGAGCATGCCCAGCAGGCCTTTGAAAATTACTACGCAAACCCCGCAAGCAGCAACATGACGGGCGACGAATTCATCCCGCCGACGGCCATAGTGGAAAACGGAGCGGAGATAGGCCGGATAAAGGACGGAGACGCCGTCATATTCTTCAACTTCCGCGGAGACCGCCCGCGCGAAATCACAAGGGCCTTCATAGACGACGATTTCTCCGGCTTCGCGCGCGACAGAAAGCTGGATCTCTTCTTCGCCACGATGACAGAGTACGAGAGCGGCCTCACCCCCAACGTCCTCTTCCCGAAGCCGCCGAAGATGAAAAACATTCTGGGCGAATACGTGAGCACCCTCGGCCTCACCCAGCTGCGCTGCGCCGAAACCGAAAAGTTCGCGCACGTCACGTTCTTCTTTAACGACTACCGCGAAGAGCCCTTCCGCGGCGAAGACAGGATACTCATAGACTCCCCGCGCGACGTGCAGACTTACGACCAGAAGCCGGAAATGAGCGCCTACGGCGTTGCCGACGCGGTTGAAAAGGCGGTGCTTTCAAACAAGTACGCGCTCATAGTCGTCAACTTCGCAAACGGAGACATGGTGGGCCACACGGGCAACATAGAAGCCGCCGTCAAAGCCGTTGAGGCGGTTGACAAGTGCGTTGAAAAAATCGCCGCGACGGTTGACAAGGTGAAGGGGGCAATGCTCGTAACCGCGGACCACGGCAACAGCGACCAGCTCTTCGAACCCGCAATCAACGAGGCCCACACGCGCCACACGCTCAACCCCGTGGAAGTCGTCGTCTACGGCGACGGCATGGCGGGCAGACGCCTGCGCGAAGGCGGCAACCTCGGAGACGTAGCCCCCACCGTCCTCGAAATGATGGGCTTCAAAACCCCCGCCGAAATGACGGGAAAAACTTTGCTGGAAGCCTAAAGCATAAAAGCCATCCAAACCTTACACATAAAAAGCGGAGAATAAAAATTCTTCGCTTTTTTATTTTTCATTTCCTTTCGCGGGGCTGCGCGCCACACACCCGCGGCAAGGCGAAGCCCTGCACTATAGAATCCTTTCGAGACTCCGTTTGATTTTTAAGAAAATAAATAAACGCGCTTTCAGCGCGTTCTAGCGACTCACCGCGTAGCGGCATCATAAAAAAACAGTGCTATGTTTTTCTACGCATAGCAAAATGCATCTAGGATGCTGTGTAATTTTGCCGCAATGGTTTTGGATGCATAAGCAGGCGCTAGGATGCGCGCGGGTGGGAGTGTACAGGTAGTACATGACCTCTCGCGCGCCATCCGAAGCAACGAACTTAGGCGCCAAAAACATTCGGCAAAACGCACAGATAGAAATAGGCGATGATACTTAGCACTATCGTGATTTTTAAAACCATGGAGAATATGGTGCCCACGAAAGTTCCCCAGCCGGCCTTGACGGCGGCCTTCATCTTTTTGCCGGTGAGAAGCTCTCCGGCTACGGCGCCGACTATGGGCAGAACGAATATGGTGATGATCTGCGGCGGGATGAAGATTGCGATGAAGAGACCAGCGAAGGCGCCCGTGATGCCGCCCCATGAAGCCCCGTAGCGCTTGGCCCCGTAGTAGGTGAAGAAGAGGTCTATGACCTGCGCGAGTGCGGCGAGGGCGCCGGAGGCTATCACGAAATTCCACCCGTATGCGCAGTCCGGATAAATAAGCTTGTAGGCGAGCACCGCGGCGAAGGCCATGACAGGCCCGGGCAACACCGGAAGTATCACGCCCAAAAGCGCGATGAGAAATAGGATGGAAACCATCCCGAGAATCAAAATATGCAGAGCCGCGTCCATGCGTGAGATGCTTGCGCAATCATCCCTTCAAGACAACAAAAAACCCCGCGCTTTCGCAACGGGGCTTATGAACTTTTTTAACCTCGCCTATTCGGACTTTGCGGTGTCATCCTTGAAGAATGCGTAGAAGAACACCAGCAAAACGGCGGCCATGCCCGCTTCCGCGAGGAAGATGGATTTCCAGTCAATGCTCTTTACTGCTACAGCCGCCGCTTCAACCGAAGTGGAGGTTGCGGCGACCGCTTCAGCCACGACTTCCGTAGTGAAGAAGCCTGTGAGCATTTTGGTGAAATATGCGCCCACAAACTGCGACACGCCGAAGGCAAGGCAGAAGAACAATCCCTGCGCCTGCGCCTGCAGCTCCTTTGGCGCTTTATTGGCTATATACATCTGCGCCGCCACAAAGAAGAATCCGAAAATTATGCCGTGAACGACAATCGCGCCCCAGTAGAGGCCGCCGACGTCCAGGGAAAAGGCGCAGAAAACGTAGCGCAGCACCATCGCGGCAATGCCCAGGGCCATCGTGTTCTTAAGGCCGAACAGCTTGATGGCAAACGGCAGCAGCAGTATGAAAAGCATTTCGGAAACCTGGCCGACATTCATGCTGACGGTGATGTCCTTAATGTTAAGCCCCTTCGAAAGGAAGTCTGCAAAAAAGAGCCAGTAAATGACAAAGCAGAACATCCAGAAACAGGAGCATATCATGAATATGGCCGTATTCCTGTCTTTAAGCATTCCGAATGCGCGCAGGCCGAAAGCGTCAACTACGGACATCGGCTGGCCCTTCGCGCTCGGAGGCGTTGCGGGAATAAGCAGGGATGCGAAAGCCGCAACGAGCGCGACGGCGCCGCCGCAATAAAGCGGGATGTTCGTTCCGTCAATGTCCTTGCCGAAGCAGTTTGAGCCGACAATGGCGAATACCGCAGCACAAACCCAGCCTATCGAACCCCATACGCGGATTCCCGGGAAAGCTTCCGTGGTGCTGTTTGTCATGGCGATGGAAGAAGTCAGGCCCCATGTGGGCATGTAGCAGAACATCGCAACCAGCAGATACACAAAAAGCATCGTATGGTCCGCAGTGGCGGCGGCAAGGAAAAGGAACACCGCGACGATTGCGTTGAGGATGAAGAGAACTTTTTCGCCGTTCATGAACCTGTCGGCGACCATGCCTACGATCGGCGAGAATATGGCGCCTATCGCCATCGTGCTCATGATTGTGGCCATCATTGTATCCGAAACTTTGATGTTGCCAAGATAGGCGGAAAGCTGCGGGAAGAACGCCGCGACTATCATGAACTGCATGAACATCATCGCGCTGAGTTGTATTCGTTTGGTTATGGACATATTTATTCCTTGTTGTTGTTTAATTTGAATTCAAAAACTATATATGGCGTTGAGTTTGCCTGATTTCGCGGCAGATTTCCACAAAAATTTTCCTATAAGGATAAAACATAAGCTTCCAGGTCCTTCAGGTCCTCGTCCGTCATGTTGGCGGTGTCGCCGTGCTTGTTGTCCTTGTTGAAATTTTTGAAGAGCTCGAATATGGTCTTGGCGCGGCCGTCGTAGAGATAGGGGGCGGTGCGCCATACTTCGCGCAGGGTCGGGGTGTCGAACTCGAAGTTCTCGTATTCGTCAAGCCCGCTGCCGACGTCGTACTTGTGCCCGTTGGTCAGATATTCTCCGGAGTGGCACTGGCCGCATTTTGCTATGTCGAATATCACCTCGCCGCGCTCTGCCGCCTCTGAAAGCTTGCCGTCGCGCATGAGGTGCGGGCTGTCGACGGAATAGAGGGATTTAAGATACTCGTCAATCGCCTTGGCGTCCTCCTCCGGCCTTTCGGCGAACTGGATGTAGCGTATGCCCTTGCGCACGGCGGTTTCGGCGTCCTTGCGGATTCCCGTTATCATGCTGGGCGGCGTGAAGTGCGCGAAGAGCAGGGATTTTGACTGTTTGGGGTTGCCTATGCCGTCGTTCATCAAATCCCAGTTGAGCGCGTCGGAACGCACCTCGGTGTGGCATGTGGCGCAGGAGAGCCATTTCTGGAAGCAGAGGGAGCCGTCGTGAAAATACAAATCACCCTTGCGCACCTCCGTCATTTCGGCGTTTCCGCCTATGTCGATTTTTTCGGCCGCCCAGTTGTTCGCGCCGTCGAGGACGGATACGCAGTCGGAATAATAAAGCGTGGCGTAAACTTTGCCGCCGTCGCAGGCGAGCCTGCGGGGGCCAAGCCCGCCCGCATCCACGCGCTTGCGCATGCCAAAGAGGAAGGTAAGGTCGTTGGCGGGGTCCGCCACGGCGGTCTTGCCCGTGAGCTTTCCGGCGAGGGCGTCGGCAAGCTTGGCGTGCATCTTGGGAAGGTCTATGACGCTGATTTCGTGCGTGCCCGCGTGCGCCGCAAAGAGCGTGTTGCCGTCGTCGCTCAAAGCCAGGCCGTAGGGGTTTGCCGCGCCCAAATCTATGTCGTCCAAAAGCACGGCGGCGTAGAACTTGTTGGCGCGCGCGTCTATAACGTGCACGGCGTTGGTGTTCACCCAGCCGCGCTCCACCTGGGAGGTCGGCACGTTGAAGCGCGCTATGACGGCGGTGCAGTACGCCCAGTTTCCGTCCGCGCTCATGACTATGCTGTGCGCGTTGATGGCGCCGTTGGGAAGGTCAATAACCGCCACGGGGGCGAGCGTTTCCGCGTCGAGTACCGACACGGCCGCGCCTATGTTCTCCTCATAAAGGCCGCCCTTGGCCTCGGGCAGCTGGTTGAGGACGAAAAGCGTCCTGCCGTCTTTGGAGAGGGCGCAGTCAAAGGGCTCGCGAATCGCCCTGCCCTTTGCGAGCACCCTGCCGCCCGGGATTTCGATTTTAAGGACGTCGGCGGTGAACTGGTTTAGTATGTATGCGCTTTTTTTGTCCGCACACAGAAGCGGAGCGCGCGGCGCATGGCCGAGGTCGAACTGAGAGAGAACCTCCCCCTTTTCAAAGTCTACAATCTGGCCCAGGCCCTTGGCCGCGCCTATGGTCACAAGCGCGGTGGACGGCGTAAGAACCGCCACGCCGGAAGGATGCCCCGCGAGGGCTACGGATTTTTTCACCTTCCCCTTTTCAAGGAGCAGAAGCTTGTCTCCCGTGCGCGCGGTGACGAGGAACTTCTCGGGCGCAACGCGCACAATGAATTCGGGGCTGAGATACTCCGCGCCGTAGTCCGGTATGTCGCCATACACCCCCGCCTTGGGCGCGGCGTATGCGCATCCCAGGCAAAGGCAAACTGTAAAAATCCATATCCCCAGCACTTTCATAGTCGGATGCGAATATCCCCGCAAAACAGCCCCCTTGCAAGATTTAAATTGTCAAACGGTGTTTATATTTCATCGGCAAAATGGGCGGACTTTTTTAAAAGTTGCCGAACTGCAATTCTCCATTGCATAATCCGCGCATGATAAGACGCCTGAAACCGGAAGATACAGCGGAGATTGCCGCCATCTACAACGGATACGTCCTGAACTCCGCCGCCACATTTGAAACGGAGGCGCTGACGGTGGAAGCGATGCGCGCGCGCATTGCGGAAATCTCCGAAGGCTTTCCCTTTTTCGTATGGGAGCTTGACGGAAAAGTTGCGGGCTTCTGCTGCGCGCACCCGTGGAAGAAATACGCGGCCTATAAACACACTCTTGAAACTTCCGTCTACCTTGTGCCCGCACACACGGGCAAGGGGATAGGAAAGGCGCTAATGCTGCGCCTCATTGGCGAATGCCGCGCGCGCGGCTTCAAAGCGCTCATAGCCTGCATCACGGAAGGCAACGCCGCAAGCGACGCGCTGCACCTGGAACTCGGCTTCAGGAAGGTTTCTCATTTTGAAAAGGTCGGCTTCAAGCTCGAAAGGTGGCTGGACGTCATGGACTATGAGCTCATTCTTTGAAATATTTTTTCATTGAATAAAATTCCGGCGTCGGAAACATTACACCGCATGCCTTCCGAAAAAATTTTAGTTGTAGAGGATGACGCGAACATCGCGGAGCTCATAGAGCTGAGCCTCAAGAAAAACGGGTACAGGGTTTCGAGAAGCGAAAGCGCGGAAGGCGCGCTGGCCCTCTTTCAAAAAGAGGCCTTCGACCTCGTCCTGCTAGACATCATGCTCCCCGGAATGGACGGGCACGACTTCTGCAAAATCCTCCGCGCCTCGCCCAAGGGCGCTCGCATACCCGTAATCATGCTCACCGCGCGTAGCGAGGATGCCGACATCGTAAGCGGCCTCGAACTCGGCGCGGACGACTACATGACAAAGCCCTTCAGCCCGCGCGTGCTGCTTGCGCGCATCAAGGCGAGGCTGCGCGCGCCGCAAGATTCCGGCGCAAAGGGAACGCTCTCGTACATGGGCATAGAGCTTGACGAAAACTCGCGCGAGGCGCGCATTGATTCAAGAAAAGCCGAATTCACCGCAAACGAATTCGAGATAATGAAGCTCTTCATCGCAAACCCGGGAAGGGTCTACACGCGCGACGACATCATAGGCCACCTCCACGGCCCGGGCTACGCCGTGACCGACAGGGCCATAGACGTGCAGCTTGCGGGCCTCAGAAAAAAGCTCGGAAAAAAATCCGAGCTTATCGAAACGGTCAGGGGCGTGGGCTACAAATTCAGGAAGGGATGATTTCCGTTCTTAAGCTTATTGAAAAAATGGAGCCCTTGCCCACTTCGCTCTGAACCGCCGCCGCGCCGCCATGCAGAAGCGCAACGTGCTTGACTATCGCAAGCCCCAGGCCCGTTCCGCCGAGGCTGCGCGTGCGGCCCTTGTCCACGCGGTAGAAGCGCTCAAAGAGCCTGTCGAGGTGCTCCCCCGCAATGCCGCAGCCGTGGTCTTTTACGCCGATTGAAACGAAAGCGTCCTTCGCTTTTGCGCAAACTTCAACAAGGCCGGAGCGCGGCGAATACTTCACCGCGTTGCCCACAAGATTGCTTACGGCCATGAGCAACAGAGTGTAGTCCGCATCAACGGAAATTTCGCGCGGGCAGTTCACATGGATTTCAATGCCGTTTTTAGACGCCGCAAATGAATGGATTTTTACGGCGTCCTCAAGCAGTGAATTGAGATTCAGCCTTTCAAAGTTCTGCCTGCGCTGCGTTTCGAGGCTCTCTATGCGCGAGAGCAGCAGCATGTCATCAACCAATGAATTCATGCGCTCGGCTTCCTGCTCTATGATGTCCAGATAGCGCGCGCCCTCCGGGGATGAGATGTCCTCGCGCAGCATTTCCACAAAACCCTTCACGGATGTGATGGGAGTCTTGAGTTCGTGCGAAACCCCCGCAACGAACTCCCTGCGCATGTGTTCGGCAGCCTTCAGGTGGGAGATGTCATGCAGCACGAAAAGCGCTCGCGGCTTCTTGCTTTCGTAGGGAAGCGGCACGCCGGTGAAGCTCAGCTGCAGGCCGGCGCCTTCGCCCTCCAAATCGCAGACTACCGGTTTCTGCGTTTCAAAGGTTTTTTCTACAAGGTCGAGAAGCTGCGTGTGCCTGAACACCTCCTGGATTTTGCATTCCGAAAAATTCTCCTTTGTCAGCCCGAAAAGTTTCATCGCGCTCAGGTTCATCCGCAGGAACTTTCCGCTCTTGGAGCAGATGAAGACGCTTTCCTTCATGTGCGCGAAGGTTTCGTCCATCTCGCAGTTGCGGCGGTGAAGGCTCCTCACCCGCCTGTCCAGCTCCGCCGCCATGCCGGCCATGGATTCCCCGAGCTGGCTTATTTCCACTATGCCGCTCTCCTCTATCTTGGTTGTGAGGTTGCCCGCGGCGAAGGCGCGCGCGGCGAAGCGGAGGGACTGTATGGGCCCGCTGATTCCGCGCGCTATAAAGTACGATATGGCGAGGCTCGCCGCAAGACACACGAGCGCCAAAAGCGCGCTCTGCGCAAAGAAGAAGCGCTTCGCCTCTGCAAGCCCGAGCGCGGGAACGGCCAGACGCACGCAGTATTCGACCTTCCCCGCGGCGTCGCGCATGGCTGGGGTTGCGTAGTAAAGCATGTGCTCTCCGAGGGTCGGCGAGAAGCGCGTCTTGAATACGCTTTCGCCGTCGAGAGCGCCGCGCACTTCGGGGCGCGAGAGGTGGTTGTCCATATTCTCGCTCTCCTCCTTGGAGTCGAACACAACGCTGCCGTCCGCTTTGATGAGCGTAGTACGAATGTTGGAGTGCCTGGAATATTCCGCGCAGATGTTCTTGGTATTTTCAAGGCTCTCTCCGCCCTCCAGCGCTGATGAAATCACCGCTCCAGTGTCGGCCATTGATTTTTCCAGCCCCTCTATGAACACCTTTTCAAGCGCGAAGAAATTCCCCGCGCTCAGCACGATTACGATTATCGCGCCGACCGTGAACGACGAGATGAATATGCGCGAAAACAAATGTGAGAAGATTTTTTTCATAATACTTGGCGTCTCCTGATACTGGGCATACTTCCGCCTTTTTTCGGCGCATGTCAAGCGCGGGAGAGCCTCTAACGAAATTCTAACACGGGGCGAATATTTCCTTAACAATCCTCTGGCATCATCGCCGCATCGAAAGTGAAAAACTTTGTTTCCACAAAACAGCAATGACAATGAATACAAAACTAAAATCCATAATAATAGCAGCGTGCGCGCTCTTCGCCGCATGCGCAAACGCCCAGGACAAGCAGACTCTCGACCTGCTCGTCAGCAAGGGGGTAATCAGCAGGGAGGAGGCCGACAACGTCGCAAAGAGCTCCGTGCAGATTAGCGCCAAGGAAAAGGCCACTAAAAAAATCACCATCTCCGGAAGGATACAGGGCCAGTACCAGTTCCTGAACTCCGAGCAGAACAACGACGCCTCGTCTCACAAGGCGTCCACTAACGGCTTCCAGATGCGCAGGCTCTACCTCGGCGTCAACGCCGACATGGGCGCGGGCTGGAGCGGAACGCTCGTCATGGACTTCGCAAAGAGCGGGGTTTCGAACGGCGCAGACTACCTTGCGGACGCCTTCATAACAAAGAAGGTCGCACTTGACTACCTCACGGGCGCGGCGGACATAGGCTACAAGAAAGTCAATTTCGCATTCGAAGAAAACACGTCGTCCTCCAAGCTCCTTTCGATAGAGCGCTCGCTGGCGACGCGCTACTTCGTGGAATCGCAGAAGGCGGCGTCAAACGGCAACCTCGGCTTCGGCAGCAGGTACACTGGCGCATATTGGAACGGCAGCGTAGAGGCCCTCAAGGGTTTTGAATACGGGATCGCCGTCACCAATTCCCAGAACTACAGCATCAAGCCCGCCACGGCCAACGCCGCGGGCGTCACGGCTGAGAACAACCTCAACTTCTGGGGCAACGCGCTTTACAAGACCAAGATTGACGACGTGGCGCTGAAGTTCGGCCTCAACTTCGGCTACGGCCCGGGCGCGAACAGCGTTACAAACGACCTTCACGGCGCGATAATCGGCGTGAACCCCTATGCGGAAGTTAAATACGAAGGCCTCACGGTGTGGGGAGACTTCCTCTTTGCGAACGTTGAATACGGCAAGCGCAATGTGGCGACAACCCTCTATGAGGACGCCAACCCCTTCGGCTTCAACATGGGCGCCGAATACAGGTTCGACATAGGCGAACTCGGCGCGATAGGCCCCGCATTCCACTATTCGTATCTTAACACCGACGGCCGCGGCGTCCGCATAAGCGACGCAATGTTCGGCGCAAGCAATGTCGACACTTCCACAGCGGCAAGCAATATGTACGACAACGCGCACACGATTTACATTGGCGCGAACTGGTACATAATCGGCAATTCGCTAAAGCTCCAGGCTGGCTATGAGTGGGCTCGTTTTGCGGGTGCGCCCGCCGGCGAAGCCCAAAACAAGCGCGCCGACGTGAATGCTGTACGTGTGCAGATGCAGGTAATTTTTTAGGCGAAATTAGGCGAACGCTTTTGGCGAATAACTCCGTTACATAAAAAAGCCGCGAGCCTTACGTACGACTTGTACGCTACGGTCCGCGGCTTTTTTTGTATACTTGTTATTCATCCAAAATCGAGACGCCTAATGAATTCGCGATTGATTTTTTACTCCTGCTTTTGCATCGAAAATCATACCGCCTAAATTTGCACCTGCTGCCTAATTCAAATCGAGACTCCGAATAGGCGCATGCTATTTACAATAATTTCATACGCGTTTTGTTTAGGATATTGAATGCATTGCTTTCTGATTTTTTTGGTTCTAAGCGAAAAAGAGGCGCGCTGATGAAAAATAATTGAAATCACTTTTGATTTCGCATCTAATTTAAAAATGGAGTACACCGACTTAAATACGGAGACCGACATAGGCGCAAGCTGCCACCATCTTACGATGGGCGGCTTTCGCATCATGCTCGACTGCGGTGTGCATCCAAAAAAAACCGGCAACGATTCCCTGCCTGACTTCTCGAAAGTAGGCGACGACACGCTCGATTTTC
>JAVBSZ010000021.1:0-3683 GCA_031556415.1 Opitutales bacterium
CCAATCGGCCATCTTGTCGCAATCAAGGAGATCCGCATCAAATCCGAAACGCGAAGTTCTTACCGAATCCCCATGGTATATTGTAATCTTCAGAAGGCATACACCGTCTTTGCCCATATAAACGTTCATCCCTCCAAGGCAAAAGCAAACCCCTTCATTCCTTCGGCTGACGATTTTTGCCGCCTCAGCAAATTCAACTATGTCTTTGCGGTTTTCCGATCCGTACAAGACAGGTTCCTTTTCCCCGCCGGTGACGATTATTTTATCGGCCTGCAAAATCAGGCTTTCAAACTTGGCCGCCAGAGCGGACTCTTCGCCGCCGAGCGTCTGCAGGAACAGTGAAGACAAAATCAATGCGGGCAAAAACCTATGCATGGCTTCATCATTCAAAGAATAATCATTGCCGTCAAGATGATACCCCACAAAGCCCCGCAAAGTTTTTCGCCAAACAAACCGTAGTCGGCGCGCAAAATACGTATGCCAAAAATCCTTTTTGCTTTTATATTTTTTTTAACCGCTTATGATGCGCTTAAGTTTAATGTGTAAATTTTTGTGCATACAAACCTCGTCATAGTCCTGGCGCTGCTGTGCCTTTGCATGGTCTGCTTCATCCTCAAAAAGCCGAGGGTGGATTTGGTCGCCATCCTTTCAATACTGACGCTCACGCTGCTGGGCATACTGCCGTTTGAAGAGGCGATATCGGGCTTCAGCAACCCCGTGGTGCTAATCATCGTGTTGATGTTCGTAATCAGCGACGGGCTCATGCGCACGGGAGTATCGTACCGCGTGGGAACCTGGATACTCCACAAATCCGGCAGGAGCGTGACGCTTGTGATGGTCTATCTTATGATAGCGACGGTCACGATAGGCTCGTTCATGAGCACGACGGCGGTCGTGGCAATCTTCCTGCCCATAGCGCTCAACATAGCCTCCCGCCTCAAAATCAGCGCGGCGAAAATCCTGATGCCCCTCGCCTACGCGGGCATCATAAGCGGCATGACGACCCTCGTGGGCACCTCGCCCAACCTCGTCATTGCGGGCGCATTGGTTCAGGACGGCCATGAGAGCTTCCACTTTTTTGACTTCACGCCCATAGGTGCCACGGTCTTCGTTGCGGGCCTTCTTTACATGCTATGGGCTTCGCGCTTTCTTGGAAACACGAAAGACGCCATGCACGCGTCTTCCATGCGCAAAAACCTTAACGACTTCGTGCGCGACTATTCCCTCAGCGGGCGCGACAGGATGTTTGAAGTTAAGCCCGGCTCCCCGCTCATCGGCAAAAGAATCAGGGAGACGCGCCTGCGCGAAGACTACCTGACTAGCATAATCTGCATAGACAGGCGCATCGGTTTTTCAAAGGTTTTGCGAGACGCCTCGCCGGACATGCCCGTACAGCTGGGCGACGTGCTCTTTGTGGACAAGGCGGCCAATGCGCCGCACTCCTCCGCGAAAATGTGCGAGGATTTGAAGCTTGAGGCAAAGCCCCTCAACGGCCCGTATTTTACGGACAGGTCAATGGAAGTGGGGATGGCGGAAATCTCCATGCCGCCAGAATCCTCGCTGATTGACATGACGCTTGTGGAGGCCGATTTCCGCTCAAAGCACGGCCTGAATATCGTGGGCATACGCCGCAACGGAAAGCCCATTGCCGACGCCGCGCCCTGCGTGAAACTCAAGATGGGAGACACTCTCCTGATTGCGGGCCCGTGGAAGAACATCAGGCGCCTGAAATCAGAAAGGGACTTCCTCGTGCTCAGCGTGCCCGCGGAGCTTGACGACGCCGCCTACGCGCCGCAGCGCGCGCCCTTTGCGCTTTTGAGCATAGTGGTGATGGTGGCACTCATGATAAGCGGCGCGGTCTCAAACCCCGTTGCGGCCCTCATTGCCTGCGTTATGATGGTGCTCTTCAAGTGCATTGACATGGAGAGCGCCTACAAGGCAATACACTGGCCTAGCGTCCTGCTCATAGTCGGCATGATGCCCTTCGCCACCGCGCTCGGCAACGAGGGCGCCATAGGCATGGTTTCTGACTACATCGTCTCCGTGTTCGGGCACAGCAGCCCGCGCGTGATGCTGGCGGTGCTCTTCGCCCTCACGGCGTTTTCCGGCCTCTTCATAGCAAACACCGTCAACGCCATCCTGCTGGCCCCGCTCGCGCTGGGCCTTGCGGAAACGCTCGGCTGCAGCCCCTACCCCTTCGCAATGACAGTCGCCATAGCGTGCTCCACGGTTTTTATGACGCCGATTTCTTCGCCCGTCAACATGCTCGTCTGGGAGCCAGGGCGCTATAATTTTTCAGACTTCATGAAGCTTGGCGTGCCCTTCGCGCTCATCGTCATGGCCATATCAATCACGCTAATACCCATCCTCTTTCCTTTTTAATAACGCGACATGCCGCAATTAAGAGTTTGTATTTTTTTGCGGAATCTGACAACTTTGTATGAAAATGAAGAAACCTATTAAAGTTGTATTGACAGGCGCCACGGGCCACATCGGCTACAGCCTGCTTTTCAGAATAGCGAACGGCGACATGTTCGGGCGCGACCAGCCCGTTGAGATAGCGCTGATGGGTGTCTTCCATTCCGCAAACAGCTCGCGCCGCGGAATACTCATGGAGATTGAGGACTGCGCCTTCCCGCTGCTTACAAAACTCACCTCCACCACAGATTTGAACGAGGGCTTCAAGGGCGCCAACTGGGTGATACTGCTTGGCGCCCTCGCGCGCAAGGCGGGCATGCAGAGGTCTGACCTTCTCGAAATCAACGGCAGGATGTTCGTAGAACAGGGCGTGCAGATTGCGCGCCAGGCCGCGGACGACGCGCGCGTATTGGTAGTGGGCAACCCCTGCAACACCAACGCGTGGATTGCGATGACGAGCGCCGGCGGAAAAATTCCGCAGGACAGATGGTACGCGCTCACCCGCCTTGATGAAAACCGCGCGCGCCACCAGCTCGCCCAGAAGGCCGGCGTTTCCGCAGGGGAAATCAGCAACATGACGATATGGGGCAACCACTCCAACACCCAGTATCCGGATTTTTACAACGCCAAGATATCCGGCAAAAGCGCCGTCGACGTAATCAACGACGAGGCGTGGCTCAAGGAATGCTTCCTTAAAAAAGTGCAGAACCGAGGCGCGGAAATCATAGACGCGCGCGGGGCCTCAAGCGCCGCGAGCGCCGCAAATGCGATTATCGACACGGTCTTCGACCTCACGCGACCCACGCCGCAGGGCCATTGGAACAGCGTTGCCGTATGTTCCGACGGCAGCTACGGAATTCCCGAAGGGCTGATTTGCTCAATGCCCGTGCGCACGGAAGACGGAAAGACGCACAATATAGTTCAGGGCCTCGATATTACGGATTTTTCGAAGGAGAAGATGGCGCTCTCCGTGGCCGAGCTCATCGCCGAGCGCGACTGCGTCCTCAATTTGGCGAATGCTTCGGGCGAATAGCTGCGTGAATAAAGCCGCCTGGACCGCTCACGTAGATTTACTAGGCTACGCGCCCCAAGCGGCTTTATTGTCCTCGCTCTTCATCCCGAATCATTGCGCCAAATACCTGAAGACATTGCGCAGTCGCGCGCGAAACAAACGGAACTGGCGCTGGAAACCTTAGTGCTGATTTGGCGTAATGATTGAACTAGAGTTCACAGTGGTGAACACCCCGCCTCTCGCCCTAACGAAA
>JAVBSZ010000234.1:0-4951 GCA_031556415.1 Opitutales bacterium
TTTTCATGCAGCGCCCTTACTGCATCCAAAATCAGCCGCGTGTTCTTCTTCCCCTTTTTGTCCGCGCCCGCAAGCGCGCCGACCGTGACAAAATTCGTAATCGCGTTTTTTTCGCGGCTTTCGGTTTTCCCGAAACAATGCGGATTGACGACGACGCTCTGCGCGCCCTCGTAGTCAAGCCTCCTTAGCGTTATGAGGCCTGAACTCCACCTTCCGGCGTCCACAGCGTGCCTGGCCTCGTGCTCGACGAACAAAACTTCCTGGTCGTCCTTCGCGCCGAAAATTTTCTTTGCGCCCTCGTAGTCAAAATCCTTCACAATTTTCCCCGCCGTGGTGACCATTATCCCGCGCGCTTCCCCCAGTCCGTTCTCCGAAAACCACTTCTGCGCCGCCGAGCGCGTCATGCCAGCAAGCTTCAAATTCGGATCTGAAAGGCGGCTGAAAAGCCCCTCTTTAAGCCTGTCGGGATGGACTATAGCCGTGACGTCATAACCCAAATCGAGAAGGTGCTTTGCGAAGCCGGGGACGACTTCCGCGTGCGACCTGCTGCAGGGCTCCCACACAAAAAACGTGTTGCTGTTTGCGAAGGGTGCCCTG
This sequence comes from Opitutales bacterium, assembly GCA_031556415.1. Lineage (GTDB taxonomy): Bacteria > Verrucomicrobiota > Verrucomicrobiia > Opitutales > Intestinicryptomonadaceae > CALXQW01. Next base: position 598 of record JAVBSZ010000234.1, read on the forward strand.
GGCGTCCTCTTAATATAAGTCTCGTAAAGCGCCTTGTAGAAACGCGGGCGCAACAAGAACAGCGGCCTGTACTTGAAATACGCGAACATGGAAAGGAGTTTCCCCCTGCGCGTCAGGCTGAGCTTTTCGTTTTCATCAAAGCCCCACGGCGTTGCGGCTAGCGCCTTAAAATACAGGTCTTTGTAGTGGTTCCAGGAAAGCCTTACCCAGGGCTTCTGGCGGCTGACGTAGTGCACTATCTTTGGATTGCGCGCGTAGCTTGAACGGTTGGTGAAATTGCTGCTCTGCACGTTCCACTCCTTCGGCAGCAGCGCGACTCTCCCCTTGAGCACGGCGTTGATTATGTCCTGGTCTCCAAGTTTGATGCTGTCAAAATCGTTCTTCGCGCAGTTTAAGAATTCGTCCTCGATATTGAGGGCGCGCATCTTGTCCAAGTCCAAAAGAAGGACGCCCGCGTTGACGTATGACGGGCTGCGGCGCACCCGCCTGCGGTCTATGTCCAAGACGCCCGCGGCCACGCACCCGCCCATGTCAAAGCCGAACATCCCGCGCAGGCTGGAATTGACGGCGACGTCGCAGTCCAGATATATGATTTTTGAGACGCCGGGCAGCAGGCTTGCGAGCTTGAGCCTGTAATAGGTCGCAAGCGAAACGTGCGCGTGCGTTTTAAGGCTTTTGTATGCGTCAAAGAGCGCGGGGTCTATTTTTACGAAATTTATTTCGCACTCCCTTATGGAGCGCAGGGAAAGGATATTCTCCCTGTTGACCCCGCTTATGCCGCCGTCTAGAATGTAAAAATGCAGGGCGTCGTTCTTTGCGGCGTTCAAAAGCGCGCCGGCCATCACAACGCCCGCGTATTTGGCGTAATTGTCATCTGCGGAAATACAGACGTTTATTGGTGCGATGGATGGCGTCATTATGTTGCGCGCTTTCCGGAGCGTTCGCGCACGGAAAACATGGCATACCTTATGCATGCCCTGCAAAATCTTGTAAAGAAGAAAGTCCGAACATAAGCGAAACGTTGACAGATTCGCGTTCTGCCGTTTTCATCGTTCCCACAACGCAATCAATTTGGAATTACGATGAAGACAAGAATCATACTCGGCGCCCTTTTGGCGATTATAAGCGCGGCGGCTTTCGCGCAGGACAAAAAATCCGTGTTTTTGCTGGAGGCGGAAGACTTCATAGACGTCCTCGAATGGCGCAAAACCACGTACGAAAACATAGGTTGCCTGATGGCGAGCAGGTCCGGCCTTGTGCCGCCGGCAACGGTCATAGAGATGCCCGAGGAGGAGGATTACGACGTTTGGGTGTCGGCGTGCGACTTCGTCGCGCAGAAGAGCTCCCGCACCTTCAGGGTGATAATAAACGACGACGAGCGCCTCGCCCTTGCGGGCAACCACGCGGCGAAGACGGGCAAGGAGGGCTGGCAGTGGGCCAAGATTGGCACCACGCACCTGCAGAAGGGGCACAACATAATCAGGCTCCAGGGCATTGGCTCCTTTATCCGCGTTGACGCGTTCGTATTTTCAAAGGACCATTCTTGGTCTCCGGAAGGAGACGCCAACTTCATGAAGCAGAGCGTGCGCAAACCCTACAGGCTCCCCGTCTTTACGGAGCCCGCCGTGACCAGCAGCATGAAGATTGCGGGAATCAAAAACGTGCAGGCCGCGCAGAAAATTTCCATACAGAACGCGCGCGCAAAAATCACGTTCTCAAAAAAACCGGACGCCTCCGGCGCCCAGGTCTTCGAGCGCAGCGTGGAAATCAACGACGGCAAGGGCTGGGTGAAAGTTGGGGATTTTTCCGAGGAGGTCTTTTTCGTCGGCTACGAGAGCAAGGAGCCCGAGTATTACGACAGGTACTTCTCTCAATGGCGGAAACCGCGCCTGGCGGTGGTCGTCCGCGGGCGGGAGAAGGAGACGCTGCTGCCCGTCGCAAGCGAATACCCCTTCAATTTTGAAAACACGCTCTGCCTGCGCCCGACGGAAATCAAACAGGTTTCGGAACGCGAACTCGAACTCAGCTACGGCAAATTCGCGAAGGCAAAAATGACCTTGGACGACGAAAGCGCGGCCGTGAAAATGACCGCGGTTTTCGAGGCGCAGCAGGACGGCTATTACACGCTGGGCATGCTCGGCTTCAATTCATTGGAGCGCGAAACGGTTTCGCAGATATCCGCGCCGCCGCTCTTCCAGGTGCGCACGGCCATGGACAAGCCCAAGCAGCTGGGCAACCGCATGACCTCGCAGCCCCACGCCATTGTTGAAACAAAAACGCAGGACGGGCGCGTCGTCTCCTTCGCGCTGGTTGCGGACCCCGCGAACTTCCCGCATGACGAATGGTCCTTCAAGGGCTCGTCAAGGTACGGCTTCTCTGTGGCGCATCCGGACGGCGAAAAGGTGCAGGCTTCCATATTCCAGCCCGTTCTGGGAGGCGTGGGTTCCGCAAAGAAAAAGGGCGAAAAGCTGGAGGCCTCCTGGTACCTCATCGCCGATTTGGGAGACTGGACGACGCTTACAAAATACGCCAACGAAAAAATCTTCGCGCCGGGCGGCCTCTTCAGGGAGGCCTACGGGACCTCGCTTTCGGACGCCGCAGTGAACATCGCGCGCACGCTCAAAGACGAGACGGCCGGCGGCTGGAGCCCCTGGCTCAAGGGCCGCTGGAACATAGAGCGCCCGCTTCTGGTCACCCACTCCGTTCCGCTTACGGAGCTCTCCGTGGCGCTGCTTACCGACGACGAGGAGTACTACAGAAAGATATCCCTGCCCACCATCGAGTTCACGCTCAGCCGCGCGGACTGCCACTTCCTGCCGCTGAAGGTCGACGCCGGTTCCTATTCCGGAAAGCCGTACGACATGGCCGTGCCCGCAAAATTCAGGTTCACCAAAGACTATTACATGGCTCTGCACGCAATGCTTGGCCGCGCAAACCCGTGGCTAGTCGACCTCGCCAAGGAATCCAACATAAAAATCGCGGAACCGGAATGGGCAACGCTCTTCGGCGAATACCTCGCGGAACCGTCCGGCAAGCTTTTGGAGGAAGTGAAGAAGAGCTGCGACGAATGGCTGAAAGAGGCCTTCCAACCCGAAACCTCAAAGGAGCGCGGAGGCTACTCCGGCTTCGTCAACACAAAGTACTACCCCTTCTGGTGGTATTTGAACGACCTTTACGAAGTGACGAAGGACAAAAAGTACCTCGAATACGCAAGGATTGGCGCCTACTATTCGGTGTCGAGCATGTGGAACTACCCGACGCCGCCGAAGGGCTCCATAGAAATCTGCAAGGACGGCTCCTTCACCGCCATGAAGTACGTCTGGGACAAGGCGGAGAAGCCCTACCGCCTCGGCATAGAAACGCGGGACGCCTACATGAAGTTTTACGCCGACTCCCCAAAGCCGCTCTGGAACCAGTACTGGCAGGGCGAATTCCCCGCCCTCAAGCGCAAGGTTGACGCGCTGAAAGTTTCGCGCATAGGCCTGGGCATAGAGCAACCAAGCTCCTACATGGCAAGCCAGCCGCGCAACAACATGAACATCCTCATGCCCGGCTGGGCGCCTGAAATATTGGGCGTCTACAAGAACACGGGGGATGACCTGCTTTTGAAATTCTCCCGCCACGCCATAATAGGCCGCTTCGGCAACTACCCGGGCTATTACATCTGCGACTTCATCGACGATTTTCACGACCCCGAGTACCCCTTCAAGGGCCCCGACATCACCAGTATCTATTACCACCACATCCCCTGCGCCTTCGCGCACACCGCGGACTATCTCTTCACGCAGTACGAAATTGCGTCAAAAGGCGCGGTGGCCTTCAAATACATGCGCCAGAAGGGCTACGTCTGGTTTGTCGACAGGGTCTTCGGCCTGAACGGCAAAGTGTATTTTGATGGCGACTGCAAGCCGCTGCTCAACCGGGGCGCGGTCAGCACCGGCAGCCCGAAAATCAGCGCCCTGCTCGCCCGCGCGAAAGACGGCGTGTGGGTGATGCTCCTTAACGACAGCCTGAAGGACATGACCGCAAAAGTCGCGTTCGACCCCACCGCGCCAGTCTTCAAGGACGCCGACACGAGCGCACCCGCAAAGCTTTACGACGCCGCGGGCAGGCCCATGGGAGACGCCGAATTCTTCGGGGACAAGGCCTTAAAAATCCCCGCGCAGGGCATGGTTTCAATCAAAGTCCCCGCCGCGCAGAAGGCCACGGACGCCGCGCCCGCGCCGCTCTCGGGCAACGGCCACTTCGTTAAAAAAGACGCCGACAAGGATTTTGGCGACCTCCACGCCTTCCGCATACGCGGGCCCTTCGGGAAAGACTCCATCTACGCCGTTATGACTTCGGGCGTCACTCT
>JAVBSZ010000237.1:0-2990 GCA_031556415.1 Opitutales bacterium
TGAGTTTTGGAGCCGCCGCAACAGCTTCGGAAACCGATGAGGCCATCTTCGCGCGCGCAAGAAGCAGCATGTCCTCAAGCTTTGAAAGGTCTTCCGCCATTGACGCAAAAACGTCCTTGGCCGCAGCCGGAACTTTTGCGAGCACCGCCTTTTCCGAAAGGCATTTTGCCACGGTTGAGTTTTTTTTCTTAGCCTCCTCCGTGGCGGCGAAGAAAATCTTCTGCGCGGTCTTGTCACCCACCTTGGGCATGAAACAGACGAAGCGCATGAATGAGACAAGGTCGCTCTGGTTTGCCACGAATTTTATCTGCGATACGGCGTCCTTTATGTGCGCCTGCTCGAAGAACTTCACGCCGCTGATTATCGAAAAGGGTATGTTGTACTGCTGGAGACGCAGCTGCACGTCCATGGCCTGGAAGTGCGAACGGTAGAGCACCGCGATGTCGGAATAGTCATACTGCGAATTGTAGGAACCCGCCATGTTCTTGATGATGTCCACCACGCGCAGGCTCTGGCTCAAAGAATCCGGAGAGCGCAGGACCACGGGTTTTGCGCCGCCGCCGCGCAGCGCGTAAAGGTGCTTGCGGTACGCCTCGCGCTCCTCGGCCTTGTCTATCACCTGGTTTGCGAAGTGCAGTATTTCCGGCGTGCTGCGGTAATTCTGCTCCACCTTGAAAATCTGCGCGCCCGCGAACTGCTCCTGAAAGCCGAGTATGTTTTCAATCTCCGCGCCGCGCCAGGAGTATATGCACTGCGCCTGGTCCCCCACCGCGCTTATGCGGCCCGACGCCGCGAGGAGCGTCAGTATGCCGCCCTGCAGCATGTTGGTGTCCTGATACTCGTCAACAAGGATGTTTTTGAAGCGCGCGGAGTAGTGCGCGCGCACGTCGCCGTTTTCGGAAAGGAGCCTGAGCCAGAATTCGAGGAGGTCGTCAAAATCGCAGACGTTGCTTTCAAGCTTTTTTTCGGCGTAGGCCTCCGCTATGGCTTCGACGTCCTCAACGGGCGTGCTGAGCCAGTCGAACTTCTGCTGCATCGTCCTTTCTATGCTCTGGCGCGTGTTGCGCGAAAAGCTGATGATTTCGGAAAGGAGCTTCACGCGCGGGTTGTCGGCGTTTGAAAAGAACTTTGGGAATATCTCCTCCGTGGCGGCCTTCAAAAGCTTTTGCGAGTCTTCCGCGTCGCCTATGCCGTAGCCCGCGCGCAGCCCCACCCTGTGCCCGTGCACGCGCAAAACGCGCGCCGCCACGCTGTGGAAAGTGCCGCCGAGGAACTCATTTGAATGCCTGCACGTGAGGGCGGCTATGCGCTCAAGCATCTCGCGCGCGGCCTTGTTGGTGAAGGTGAGAAGCAGGATTTCGCGCGGGGAATAGCCGCATTCCTCGATTAGCCAGGCGACGCGGTACGTCAGCGTGCGCGTCTTGCCGGACCCCGCCCCCGCGAGCACGAGCATGGGCGTTTCCGGAGCGGCCGTGACCGCCGCGTACTGCTCGGGGTTGAGTTCGTTTTTAAAGTCTATGTTCACGCGCGTTGAAAAATCCTAAATCGTAAATTTCTGAAATAAAAAAATGCGCGGAGAATTTTTCCGCGCAAGAGTTAAAAAATATCTTTTCCTATTTTTTCGCGAAATATTCGAGGGCGGCGAAATACCCCTCAAGCCCCAGCCCCGCGATTGACGCCGTGCAGACGCCCGCCGTGTATGACTTGTGCCTGAACTCCTCGCGCCTGAAAATGTTGGAGATGTGCACTTCTATGAATTCCATGCCGCTGCCCGCAATGCTGTCGCGCAGGGCCACGCTGGTGTGCGTGAGACCGCCCGGGTTTATGATGGCGAACTTCACGCCCGCGTCGGCAAGCTCCGCAATCTTCGTTATGATGTCCGCCTCGCTGTTAGACTGGAAGTCGAACACTTCAAAGCCGTGCTTCGCCGCGCGCTCCCTTATTGAAAGCACAAGCTCCGCGAGCGTCGTCTTCCCGTATACTTCAGGTTCGCGCTTCCCTAGCCTGTCAAGGTTGGGCCCGTTTATGACTGCTATTTTTTTCATCAGAGCGGATTATCTACGGAAATAAACTTCCAATCAATCTTGAATTTTTCCGCCGCTGCCTTTGCGAGCGCCTGGACGCCGAAGCATTCCGTTGCGTAATGCCCGCAGGGGTAGAGGTTGACCTTCAAATCGCGCGCAGCCTCAAAGTGGTGCTCCTTGACTTCGCCGGTCATGAAGGTGTCTACGCCGTAGTCTGCAAGCTTGTAGAGCCCTTCCGCCGCAGAACCCGAGCATATAGCGATTTTCTTCGGGTTCGCCGAGCCGAACTCAATAGCCTTGAAGCTCGCCTTGAAAAGCTTTCTGAGCCTGCGCGCAAGCTCCGCGCGTCCGCCCTTTGGGCAGGCTGCAATCTGGCCTATGTCCCTGCCGTAGTACTCAAAACATGTGCCTAGGCTTTCCAATTTCAGCGCCTTGACAATCTGCGCGTTGTTGCCGTAAAGCGGATGCCCGTCAAGCGGAAGGTGCGAGGAGTATAGGCAGATTTTGCCTTCAAACCGCGTTTTCAGCTTCTTGTAGTACGCACCCGTGAGCGGCTCTGCCCCGCCCCAAAGCATGCCGTGGTGGACTATCAGAATGTCCGCGCCGAGCTTTTTTGCCTGTTCAAACTGGTAGCTTCCGGCGTCCACCGCGCAACAGACGAGCTTCGCCTTCTTTGACGAAGACGCGTCTCCAAACTGCAGGCCGTTGAAGGCCGCGTCATAATCCTGATAGCTCTTCGGCTCCGTGACGGAATCAAGAAAATTTAAAATGTCCTTAACCTGAGGCATAGTATAGTCAACATCTCAAAACCGTCTGATTATGTCAACAGACATATTCAGACGGGGAGTTTTGGGTTAGCGGAACTCGAGCGTCAGGTTTGCATTTGCGAAGGAATTGCGCAGGAATAGGACTGGACGTCCATTCCAAGCAATGTATGAGCAATTCAAAGCTAGAGCCGAGAGGTTT